>NZ_JBHYKH010000003.1:0-21692 GCF_042741275.1 Streptomyces sp. NPDC058964 | reverse complement strand
GGGGGGGGGGGGGGGGGGGGCCCACCCCCCCCGGGGCCCCCCCCCACACCCGGGCCCCGGGGCCGGGGCCCCTTACCCGCGGCCCCTTTCGCGGTACGACGTGGGTACGTTCCGTACGCGACCGGCTACCGTCAGGCGGCCGCGCCGCCCCGTCCGCCGACGAGCCGCGGCAGGATGCGGAAGCCGATGCCGCCGGCGATCATCGTCGCGGCACCGACGATCAGGAATGCCGTCTGGCCGGCACCGGTCTCGGCGAGCTGGTCACCGCCGCCCTGGGCCTGGGTGCCCGAGGAGGTGTCGGTGAGGGCGGAGGTGCCCTCCTCCTGCGCGGAGGTGCCGGAGCCGCCGTCGGGGTCGGTGTTGCTGTTACCGCCGCCCTGGTGGCCGTTTCCGTGGCCGTTTCCGTGCCCGTTGCCGCCGCCGTTGCCGTGGGTCGGGGTGGCGGTGGGCTCCTCGGAGGGCTGGTCCGTGGTCGGGTCCTCGGTGGGCTCGGTGGGCTCCTCCGTGGGGTCCGTCGGCTCGTCCGTCGGGAGCGTTGTCTCGGTCGGCGCCGGATCGGTCGGCACCGTCGTCGGGAGGGTCGTCTCGGTCGCGTCGGGGCCCGGCGACCCGTCGACGCTCACGTTCACGCCGATGTCCAGGGCGGAGGCGGCGCCCGCGGCGGTCAGCGAGGCACCGGCCGCGATCACGGCACCGGCGGCTATCCGCGCGATCCGGATCCGGGTCTTCTTGGTCATATGTTTGCTACCCCCAGTAGCTGTTGTCGATGGGCGGCGCGTGGGGCCGACAGTGATCGACGGAGGCAGCTGACGGGATCGACGAAACCGTCCAAGTCCCCCGGTTCACATGCGCCCCAGAGATACGCATGCCGCGCTTTACCATTCCGATTTTTCAAAGCAACGTCAAGGCCGTTGCGTGCGCCTTGTCCGGTTGCGCGGCGTTTGCCAGTGGGTGGAGCCTGTGACTGTGACGTAAAACCCAGACAAATGAGAACTGCCGCCTCGAGGGCGGCAGTTGCCAGGCGGCTCGGCAGGCGGCATTGCCGATTACCGAGTCGACAAATTTACTTCTCCTGCTGCTTGCGCCAGCGAATACCGGCCTCGAGGAACCCGTCGATCTCACCGTTGAACACGGCTTCCGGGTTGCCGACCTCGTGCTCCGTCCGCAGGTCCTTGACCATCTGGTAGGGGTGCAGCACGTACGAACGCATCTGGTTGCCCCAGGAGTTGCCGCCGTCGCCCTTGAGGGCGTCCATCTTGGCCTGCTCCTCCTGCCGGCGCCGCTCGAGCAGCTTGGCCTGGAGAACGTTCATGGCGGTGGCCTTGTTCTGGATCTGCGAGCGCTCGTTCTGGCAGGAGACGACGATGCCGGTGGGCAGGTGGGTGATGCGCACGGCGGAGTCGGTGGTGTTGACGCCCTGGCCGCCGGGACCGGAGGACCGGTAGACGTCGACGCGCAACTCGGACTCGTCGATCTCGACGTGGTCGGACTGCTCGACCACGGGGAGCACCTCGACACCGGCGAAGGAGGTCTGGCGCCGGCCCTGGTTGTCGTACGGCGAGATGCGCACGAGGCGGTGGGTGCCCTGCTCGACCGAGAGGGTGCCGTAGGCGTACGGGGCCTGCACGGCGAAGGTGGTGGACTTGATGCCCGCCTCCTCCGCGTACGACGTCTCGTACACCTCGGTCTTGTAGCCACGCTGCTCGGCCCACCGCAGATACATGCGCTGGAGCTTCTCGGCGAAGTCGGCGGCGTCGACGCCACCGGCCTCGGCGCGGATGTTCACGAGCGCCTCACGGGCGTCGTACTCACCGCTGAGCAGCGTCCGGACCTCCATCTCGTCCAGCGACTTGCGGACGGCGGCGAGCTCGGACTCGGCCTCGGCGCGGGTGTCCGGGTCGTCCTCCTCCTCGGCCATCTCGAAGAGCACGCCAAGATCGTCGATCCGGCCGCGCAGCGCCTCGGCCTTCCTGACCTCGGCCTGCAGGTGGCTCAGCTTGCTGGTGATCTTCTGCGCCTCGTCCGGGTTGTCCCACAGGGACGGCGCGGCCGCCTGCTCCTCGAGCACGGCGATGTCTGCCCTCAGCTTGTCGAGGTCCAGAACGGCCTCGATCGACTCCATGGTCGAGGAGAGGGACTTGAGCTCTTCGGATACATCGAGGACTGCCACGCATCCAGCGTAACGGCTCCGCCGGGCGGCCAGCGCCGAGCACATCCGTTCCCGGTCCCGGCCCCCGGGTGCTGCCGCCCCCGGCACCCCGCGTAGGCCGTGCGGACTCGTCCTCAATCGCCGGACGGGTCCAACGGAGCGGACCCCGGGACGGCCCGGTGCCCTGCCGCCCCAAGGGGCGAAGCCCCGCAGGCGCGCGGCGGACGCAGTCCCCGCAGGGGCGCGGGGGTCCGGGGCAGAGCCCCGTGACGGGGGCCACCTGGCCCACAAAGACGGGCAGGCGGGCAAACATAGGACGAAGCCCCGGCGGGCCCGGTCACCCCACCCATCACAGCCTCACGGAGTGGATGTGCTGTGCGTTCCCCCCGAGGACCCGTCCGAGTCGTCCCCCGAGGTCGCCAGCCACGCGCCGACACCGACCGCCGCGGCCAGCACCGCCCCCACCACGCTCAGCGTGATCTTCCGACGCCGGGCCGCCGCGCGATGGCGGGCCGATCCCGGGCGGGGAGCGCCGGAGGCACGGGGCACCCGGGCCGTCCCCCGCGCACCCCCGGCCAGCTCCTCGGGCCCCGGCACCCTCATCGACGTATGCGTGTCCCGGTTGGAGTCCGGCTTGGCGCCGGGCACCAGGGACACCGCCCCGCGCCGCCGCGCCTGCTCCCCGGCCCCGGCGGACGGCGACGGCGCCGGCTCGTCCACCGCCTCCTCGTCCGCCTCCGCCTCCGGCTCGTCGACGTCCAGCGGCGGCATCCCGGCCAGCGTCGGCAACTGCTCCCGCAGCCGCGCCGCCAGCTCGGACGCCCGCAGCCGCGAGGCCGGCGCCTTCGCGAGGCACTGCACGATCAGCTGCCACAGCTCGTCCGGGATCCCCGGCAGCGGCGCCACCGTCTCGGTCACGTGCCGCCGCAGCACCGCCCCCGGATGCCCCCCGCCGAACGGCGTGAACCCGGCCAGCAGCTCGTACAGCACGGTCGCCAGCGCGTAGATGTCCACGGCCGCCCGGGGCGGCAGCCCCTCCACGATCTCCGGCGCCAGATAGTCCGGTGTACCGATGATCTTCGTGGCGCGCGTCCGCTTCGGGGAGTCGATCAGCTTGGCGACGCCGAAGTCCGTCAGCAGGGCGGGGTGCGCCCCACCCGGACCGAGCGGCCCCTGCATGTCCAGCAGCACGTTCTCCGGCTTTACGTCCCGGTGCACGACCCCGGCCGCGTGCGCGGCCGCCAGCCCGTCCGCGACGTCGGCGACGATCGCCACCGCCGCCTCGGGGGCCAGCCGCCGCTCCCGCTCCAGGCGGGTGCGCAGATCCGTGCCCCGGACCAGGTCCATGACGAGCGCGAGGTCGTTGCCGTCCACGACCAGATCGCGCACCGAGACGACGTTGGGATGCTCGAGCCCGAGCAGCGCCGTGCGCTCCTGCACGAAACGCCCGACGAGTTCCTGGTCGGACGCGAGATCCTCGCGCAGCAGCTTGATGGCGACGGGCCCCTCCGGCCCCTCGCCCAGCCACACCGTGCCGGCGCTGCCCCGCCCCAGGATCTGGTTCGCGGTGTACCGGCTGCCGATCTTCCGTGCCAAGACTGCTCCTACAGACGCGTGTTGCCGTTAAAAGTACGCGTCCGACGAGCCGACCTTCACCACGGAGACCGAAATCACCCGCCAGCTGTCGACAAATCCACAGACTCGCGATCAGTTGCCGCCGGAACCGCTCCCCAGATCCTTGACCCAACTGGACACGGTGCCGACCCAGTCCTTGAGCTGGTGCCAGTAGCCCCGGCCCTCGCCGACCCAGGTGTGCAGCGGGGTCAGGTCCCAGATCAGCCAGCCCGCGACGAACAGGATGACCAGCGTGAACAGGCACCCCTTCAGACAGCCCAGCCCCGGGATCTTCATCGGGTTGGCACTGCGCTGCCGGGGCTCGCGCGCCGGCCGCTGGGGCTGCGCCGGGGCGGCGGGAGGCGCGTACCGCTGCGGCTGCTGCTGCGGCTGGTGCTGCGGGGCGTACTGCTGCGGCTGGTGCTGCTGCGGATAGCCGTAACCGGGCGGCGGCCCCTGCTGCGGCCGCTGCTGGCCGCGCGGCTGGGGCCGCTGCTGCGGCGCCGGCCGGGACTGCGGCTGGTGCTGCGGCCGCGCCGCCTGCCGCTGGGGACGGCGGCGCAGCGGGTCCTGGTCGGGGTCGAGGTACTGGACCTGCGTCTGCTCGTTGCGGTCGCGGGCCGCGCGCAGCTGGGACTGCCAGGGGTGCGGCTGCTCGGGCTGCTGCCCCTGCGGCACCGGCGGCATGACGGCGGTCGGGTCGGCGGCTCCGGTGTGCGGCAGTACGGCGGTGGGATCGGCCGCGCCCGCCGGGGCACCGGCGCCGGCGGGACCGCCGGTGTGCGGCAGGACGCTGGTCGCGGCGTTGGGGTCGTACGCGCCCGGCGCGGAGCCCGTGGGGAGCACCTGGGTCGGGTCGGCGGCCCCGAGCACACCCGGCACGGCGGTCGGCGCCGGGTCGGGGGCCAGCAGGGCGCCGACGCCCTCCGCGGCGGCGATCTGCGCCGAGTTCGCGTGCACGCCGATGCCCTCGGCGACGACGCGCAGCCCGCGCGCGAGGTTCTCGGCGCTGGGCCGTTCGTCCGGGTTCTTGCGCAGGCAGCGCTCTATGACCGTCCACAACGGGTCGGGCACGGTGGACGGGCGGCGCGGCTCGGCACTGAGGTGCTGGTGCAGCACCTCCAGGGCGCTGCCGCCGGAGAACGGGGGACGTCCCGTGACGAGCTCGTACAGCAGGATTCCGGCGCCGTAGATGTCGACGGCGGAGGTCTGCGGGCGGCCCTCGGCGGACTCGGGCGCGACGTACGCGGGCGTGCCGACGAACTCGTGGGTGCGGGTGAGGCCCGGGGAGTCGGCGAGGCGCGCGATGCCGAAGTCGGTCAGCAGCGGGTGCATCCGGCCGTCGTACTGCTGGAGCAGGACGTTGGCAGGCTTCAGGTCGCGGTGGACGACGCCGTCGGCGTGGCTGGCCGCGAGCGCGTCGGCGATCTGCGCGGTCATCAGAGCGGCGGCGACGGGGGTGAAGGGGCCGTTCTCGCGCAGGTAGCGGTGCAGGTCAGGGCCCTCGACGAGGTCCATGACGAGAGCCAGCAGGTCGCCCTCGACCACCAGGTCGCGGACCCGGACGATGTTCGGGTGGGTCAGCCGCAGCAGGACGGAGCGCTCCCGCAGGAAGCGCATCACGACGTCCGCGTCGCTCGCGAGCTCCTCCTTGAGGACCTTGATCGCGACGGTCTCACCGGGCTGTCCGGGCACGGCCGCCTCGGCGCCCGCGGTCTCTCGCTGGCGGGCTCGCCAGACGGTCCCGGTGGCGCCGCGTCCGAGCGGCTCCTCCAGGAGGTACTTGCTGCCTACCGGCCGCACGTCATGGCTCCCTGTCGCTTGCTGGTGTTCCGACCCACTCTAGTGCCGCTCTCCAAGGCACTACGTAAGCGTTCCCGTGCATGTTCGAAGGAAAGACGCTTCGCTCGGTCTCGTGGTTGCCGAGGCCGGACGTGAGCGATCTCAAGTGATCCTCGGCACGGTACTGGTCAGGCACTTTTGGGGGCAGAGCTGACCAATCAAGATCACTTGTCACCGGGGCGCGGGCGCATTGTCGGTGTCAGGTGCGAGGATGCGTGCAGTACTGGCCGACGTGCTCGTGCGGGGTGGGGGAAGTCCGCTGCACGCGCAGAAGGGACCGCTGACGGCGATGCAGATCCGGCTGACCGTCGTAGACCCGCTGGGCACGGCCCCGCAGCGGGGCCGTGCCGCGAGCCGCGACGTGCTGGTCACGGCCCCGGCCGGCACGGACCTGGCGGCGGTGGCGTCGGCGCTGGCCTCGGCGGTCTCCGGCGACGGCAGCCTGGGCCGCGAGTCGAGCGGCGCCCCGGTCGTGCTGTACGCGGGGGCGGAGCGCCTGGACGCCCGGCGCCGTACCCTCGGCGAGCCCCCGCTGGTGGACGGGGCCGTGCTGTCCCTGGGCGCGCCCGCCGAACCCGAGGCGCATCCCGAGCTGGACGACGCCCCGACCCAGCTGCACGTGGTCGCGGGCCCGGACGCGGGCGGGGTCCATCTCCTGCACGGCGGCCAGGTCACGATCGGCCGCTCCGCCGACGCCGACGTCCCGCTCGACGACCCCGACGTCTCCCGCGTGCACTGCGCGGTGACGGTGGCCGCCGACGGCCGTGTCTCGGTCGTCGACCTCGACTCCACGAACGGGACGGCCCTGGACGGCACCCGCGTGGGCACGCACCCGGTCCGCTTCCCTTCGGGCGCCCTTCTGCGGATCGGCGAATCCGCCCTGAGGCTGACTCCGTCCGGGGGACCGGGGGCGCGGATGGAGACCGTGCCCGACGGGGAGGGCTGCGTACGGGTGACCCCGGCGGGCCCGGGGGCCGACGGCGACGACGTGGCTCCGGGCGCGGCGGGTCACGCACGCACGGCGCGCGCCGCGGGCGCGGACGGCCCCAGCGGGTCCACGCACCACTCCTACGGCTCGGCGGGCTGGGGTGCCTCGGGCGGCGGTCCCGACGCCCAGCACCACCTGCCCCCGGCACCGCCGGTGGTGCCGGGACAGGCCGTCGCGCCCGGGATCGAGACCCGGGGCGGGGACACCCACGCCGGGCGCCTCGGAGTCGGCGGCGCGGACACCCCCCTCGGGACCGGGCTGCCCGGCGCGGCAGCGCACGGCCCGGCTCCGGCGGGCGCGCCCGCCGGGGCACGCGCGCGTACGGACGGCCCCGCGGACGGCCGCAAGGGCACCCCCCTGCGCGGCACGGATGTGCCACAGGGCGTGCGAAGGCGCGGCGGGATCGGCGCGTGGGCGCGCCGGCTGGCCGGCGGTCGCGGGGAACAGCCGGGAGCCGGACCGGAGGTGTACGGCGAGGAGGGAGCACCGGAGGCCACCGCGCCCCCGGCCGGTGCTCCGCAGCAACCGGAGACCTGGCCGGACCCGGCGGCGCTGCTGCTGACGGCGCTGGGCCCCGGCCCGCGGCTGTGGGAGCGCGGCCCGGGACACCCCGAGACGCTCACGGTCCGGCTCGGCACGGCCGACCGGACGGTGCCGGACGGCTCGGGCCTGCTGCCCGCCGTGCCGGTGACCGCCGATCTGCGCGAGGCGGGCGCGCTGGGCCTGGCGGGTCCGCGCGCCCGGCTGTCCGGGCTGACCCGCGCGGTGCTGGCGCAGCTCACCGCGCTGCACTCCCCCGACGCGCTGGAGATCGTCCTGATCAGCGCCGACCGTGCGCGCCCCCTGGAGGAGCGCACCGCCGAGTGGTCCTGGCTCGGCTGGCTCCCCCATGTGCGCCCCGGCCACGGCCAGGACTGCCGGCTGCTGCTGGCCCACGACCGTGAGCAGGCCGCGGCCCGCACCCAGGAGCTTCTGCACCGTCTGGAGGACCACCTGTCGGCCGGCACGGCGGGACGGCCCCCGGTGCGTGACGTCCCGCGGGCCGACGGCGAGCGGCGTCCGGCCCGGCGGCCCTCCTGGGCGCGGGACGACTTCGGCGCGGACGGGGCGGGCGACTTCGCCGGTCCGTACACCGTGGTCGTGGTGGACGGCGACCCGGGCGGCGCCGGCCTGCGCGAGTCGGTGGCCCGGCTGGCGCTGGAGGGGCCGCGGGCCGGGATACACGTGCTGTGCCTCGCCGAGACGGCCCCGGCCTCGCCCGCGTCGCCGGTGACGGAGACGTACGAGGCGGCGTGCGCGGTGGCGCCCGCGTTCCGGGAGTGCGGTGCCGTGGCGCTGCTCGGCGGTGACGTGGCCACGGCGCTGCATCTGATGCGGGTGGCGCGGACGGACCCCCACGGCACTGCGGCGGGTCCGGTCGGCCCCGGCACGGTCGCCGCCGTGGACGCGGTCTCCCCCGCCTGGGCCGAGCGTTTCGCGCGGGCGCTGGCGCCGCTGCGCACGGACGGCGCCGTCGGCGAGCGGCACGCGCGCGCGGCCACGCCGCTGCCGTTGTCGGCGCGGCTGCTGGACGAACTGGGGCTCGCCCGCGCGACCCCCGCGTCGCTGATGGCGCGCTGGGCGGACGCGGCCGACGACACGGAGTCGCTGGGCGGCCGTGCCTGGGCGGTGCTGGGCGCCGGTCCGCGCGGACCGCTGGTCGCCGAGCTGGTGGCCGACGGACCGCACCTGCTGATCGAGGGGCCCTCGGGCAGCGGCCGGACGGAACTGCTGCGGTCGTTCGTCGCCTCTCTCGCCGCCGCCGAGCGCCCCGACCGGCTGGGCGTGATCCTGATCGACGGCCGGGACGGCGTCGGCACGTCCGGCGGCCACGGCGAGGGCCTGCGCGTCTGTACGGACATACCGCACGTCACGACCCACCTCGGCGCCAACGACCCCGTCCGGATGAGGGAGTTCGCCCAGTCGCTGAGCGCCGAGCTGAAGCGGCGGGCCGAACTGCTCGGGCGGGAGGACTTCGCCGAGTGGCACGCGCGCCGCGAGGTGTCGGGCCGAATGGTCACGCAGCGCACGGTGAACGGGCGCCCGGCCTCGTCGGGAACCGGGGACCTGGACGCCCCGCCCAGTTCGACGCTGCGGCTGCGGCCCGCGTCGACGGCCCGTCAGCAGACCGAGGCGGCACCGCCGTTGCCGCGGCTCGTGGTGGTCGTGGACGACCTGGACGCGCTGGTCTCCCCCGCGCTCGGCTCGCCGGGACGCCCCGCCGCGGGCTCCGTCATACGGGCGCTGGAGGCGGTCGCCAAGGACGGCGACCGGCTCGGCGTGCACCTG
Organism: Streptomyces sp. NPDC058964; assembly: GCF_042741275.1. Taxonomy (NCBI): domain Bacteria; kingdom Bacillati; phylum Actinomycetota; class Actinomycetes; order Kitasatosporales; family Streptomycetaceae; genus Streptomyces; species Streptomyces sp. NPDC058964. The sequence continues at coordinate 12,771 of NZ_JBHYKH010000003.1, read as the reverse complement.
GTGGCGGCGACCGGGCTCGGCGGCCGTACGGTGGAGACGGAACCGGCCCGCCGGGCCACCCTCCGCGTGACCCTGGACGCCCCGGCCTGCGGACCCGACGAACCGGCCCCCGGGCGCGGGCGCCTGACCTCGGCGGACGGGCGGGTGACCGCGTTCCAGGGGGGACGTGTGACAGGCCGTATCCCGCGCACCGCGACCCAGCGCCCCACGGTGGTCACCCTGGAATGGCACCGCATGGGCGACCCGCCGGCCCGCCGCCCGGTGCGCGAACTGGGCAACGGGCCGACCGACTTGGCGCTGCTGGCCAGTGCCGTGGAGCGGGCGGCGCGGGAAGTGACGGCCACGGAGATACCGTCGCTTCTGTAACGGCCGCAATCTCCCGGGCCGTCCGGCGATCGAGGACGCGTCCGTTCCGGCCAGGCCGAAGCGGGTAGCCGTAGACCACGCTCCAGCGCGGCCCGCATCAACACCTGTTCGCCGACCACGACTTGGCCGATCACTACTTCACCGATCACGACGCGGTCACGATCCTCCGGTTGACAATGCAGGCGCTCTTGCCGCCTTCAAGCAGCCAGGCGTAGACCGGACCGCACGGGACAGCGCTCGGACGTTCAACGGAGAACGAAGAACGGGGCAGTGATGCGTAGCAAGAGCAACACCATCCGGACAAACAGGGCCGTCACGACACTCGCCGCGCTCCTCGCGGGAGCCCTCGCGCTCACCGCCTGTGGCGGCAGCGACAACGACAAGAAGGACAAGGGCGGAAAGAGCTCCGGCGCCACGGAGACCGGTTCCACCGTCACCCTCCCCAAGCTGAACGGCGTGAGCCTGGAGGTCGCCGCCGTCTGGACCGGTCAGGAGCAGAAGAACTTCAAACAGGTCCTCGCGGAGTTCGAGAAGCGCACGGGGGCCAAGGTCACCTTCGTGCCCGCCCAGGACCCGATCATCAACTTCCTCGGTTCCAAGATCGCCGGCGGTCAGCCGCCGGACGTAGCGCTCCTCCCGCAGCCGGGCGCCATCAAGCAGGCCGTGGACAAGAAGTGGGCAAAGCCGCTCGGTGCCGAGGCGCAGGCGGAGCTCGCCAAGAACTATTCGCAGGGCTGGCAGGACATCGGCAAGGTCGACGGCAAGCCGTACGGCGTCTACTACAAGGCCGCCAACAAGTCGCTGATCTGGTACAACGCCAAGGCGTTCGCGAACGCGGGCGCCAAGGAGCCGAAGACCTGGCAGGAGCTGCTGACGGCCGCGCGGGCGGTCTACGACTCCGGGGTCACCCCGTTCTCCGTCGGCGGCGCCGACGGCTGGACCCTCACCGACTGGTTCGAGAACGTCTATCTCTCCCAGGCCGGCCCGGAGAAGTACGACCAGCTCGCCCAGCACAAGATCAAGTGGACGGACCCCTCCGTGAAGCAGGCGCTGACCACGCTCGCCCAGATCTGGGGCAAGAAGGACTACGTGGCGGGCGGCGCGGACGGCGCGCTGCAGACGGAGTTCCCGGCCTCGGTCACCCAGACCTTCACCGGCGGCGACCAGCCGAAGGCCGCCATGGTCTACGAGGGCGACTTCGCACAGGTCAACATCGGTGAGACCAAGGCGAAGGTGGGCACGGACGCGAAGGTGTTCCCGTTCCCGTCGGTCGGTTCCACCGCACCCGTGGTCTCCGGAGGCGACGCGGCGGTCATCCTGAAGGACTCCAAGGGGGCGCAGGCGCTGGCCACCTTCCTGGCCTCCCCGGACGCGGCGACCATCCAGGCGAAGCTGGGCGGCTACCTCTCCCCGAACAAGAACGTGCCGGCCTCGGCGTACCCGAACGCGGTGCAGCAGACGATCGCCAAGGCCCTGATCGCCTCGGGCGACGACTTCCGCTTCGACATGTCCGACCAGGCCCCGCAGGCCTTCGGCGGCACCCCGGGCAAGGGCGAGTGGAAGGACCTCCAGGACTTCCTGAAGAATCCGAAGGACGTCGCGGGCGCCCAGGCGAAGCTGGAGAAGGACGCGGCCGCGGCGTACGGCGGCGGGAGCTGATCCGGCGATGACGTCGGCAGCGGCGGCAGGGGGCCCACCGGCCCCTGCCGCGCCGAAGAGCCGCAAGAGCGTGACCGGCACCCGCAGGACCGTGGCAGTTCTCTTCCTGCTGCCCGCCCTCGTCCTGCTCGGCGCGCTCGTGGTCTACCCGATCGGGTACTCGGTCGTCCGCAGCTTCTACAACTCCTCGGGCGACGGATTCACCGGAGTCGACAACTACAAGGCCCTGTTCACCGACGACGGCATCCGCACGGCCCTGAAGAACAACATCATCTGGGTGGTGTTCGCACCCACGGTCTCCACGGCCCTCGGCCTGATCTTCGCGGTGCTGACCGAACGGGTGCGCTGGGGAACGGCGTTCAAGCTGGTCGTCTTCATGCCGATGGCGATCTCGATGCTGGCGGCCGGCATCATCTTCCGGCTGGTGTACGACCAGGACCCGGACAAGGGTGTCGCGAACGCCGTGTGGGTCGGCATCCACGACACCTTCGCCCAGTCGTCGGCATTCCCCAAGGCGCACCCGGGACGCGAGTCGCCGCTCAAGCCGGACGCGGGCGGTTTCATCACGTCGGCGACCGTGCACACGGGCGAGTCGGTCACCCTGCCCCTCGTCGGCGTGGCTCCCGACCAGATGCCCGGCAGCGCCAGGAAGGCGGTGGCCGCGAAGCCCGAACCGGGGAAGATCACCGGCTCCACCTGGCAGGACTTCACGCGCGGCAAGGGCGTCGGCAGGCTGGGCGCCCCCGACCCGTCCGAGCTGGGCTACTCCGGGATGCGGATCGAGGCGGTGAAGGACGGCGAGGTGGTGGCCTCGGCGAAGGCGGCCGCAGACGGCACCTTCACGCTTCCCGCCGCGGCCGACGGGGCCCGGCTGCGGCTTCCGGCAGGCAACTTCAAGGAACCGTACAACGGCGTCGACTGGCTCGGCCCGTCGCTGGTCACGCCCGCCATCATCGGGTCGTACGTCTGGATGTGGGCAGGTTTCGCGATGGTGCTGATCGCCGCCGGGCTCGCGGGGGTGCCCCGGGAGCTGCTGGAGGCCGCCCGCGTCGACGGGGCGAACGAGTGGCAGGTGTTCCGCAAGGTCACGGTGCCGCTGCTCGCCCCGGTCCTCGCGGTCGTCACCGTCACGCTGATGATCAACGTGCTGAAGGTCTTCGACCTGGTCTTCATCATCGCGCCGGGCTCGTCCCAGGACGACGCGAACGTGCTCGCCCTGGAGCTGTACCGGAAGGGCTTCGCGGAGGACCAGCCGGGCATCGCGAGCGCGATCGCGGTGTTCCTGCTGCTGCTGGTGATCCCGGTGATGTGGTTCAACATCCGCAGGCTGCGGCGGGAGGGCAGGCGATGAGAACACGTGTGCCTTGCGTCGGCCGGGGGTCCGGGGGTTGCCCCCCGGGAACGCGCAGTAACATCCGCAGGCTGCGGCGGGAGGGCAGGCGATGACGACGCACGCCGGAAGCATCGGCAAGTTGGCCCCCGCCGGGACGGTGAGGGCCCGGCGGTCGCTCGGCTCGCGGATCGCCGGGAAGCTCAGCGGCGGGCTGGTGCGCGCCTTCCTCCTGGTCGTCGGCCTGTTCTGGCTGGTGCCGACCATCGGTCTGCTCGTTTCCTCGCTGCGCGCCCCGGAGGACATGAGCGCGAGCGGCTGGTGGGAGGTGTTCGGCAGGCCCTCCCAGCTCACCTTCGACAGCTACCAGAAGCTCCTGGAGAACAGCGACATCACCAACTCCCTCTGGAACACGGTCCTGATCACGGTTCCGGCGACGGTCCTGGTCGTAGTCATCGGCTCGCTCGCGGGGTACGCGTTCGCGTGGATGGAGTTCCCGGGCCGCGACTGGTGGTTCCTGGCCGTGGTCAGCCTGCTGGTCGTACCCGTCCAGGTGGCGCTGATCCCGATCGCCGAACTCTTCGGCCAGATCGGCCTGTTCGGGACGATCCTCGGAGTGATCCTGTTCCATGTGGGCTTCGGCCTGCCGTTCGCGGTGTTCCTGCTGCGGAACTTCTTCGCGGAGATCCCCCGGGAACTGCTGGAGGCCGCGCGGCTGGACGGCGCCGGTGAACTGCGGCTGTTCGCAAGGGTGGTGATGCCGCTGGGCGGGCCCGCGATCGCGAGCCTGGGCATCTTCCAGTTCCTGTGGGTGTGGAACGACATGCTGGTCGCGCTGGTGTTCACCAAGTCGGGCACGCAGCCGATCACGGTGGCCCTGCAGACCCAGGTACGCCAGTTCGGCAACAACATCGACGTGCTGGCGCCCGGCGCGTTCATCTCCATGGTGATCCCGCTGGCCGTGTTCTTCGCGTTCCAGCGGCAGTTCGTGTCGGGTGTGATGGCGGGGGCGGTCAAGTAGCCGCCGGAAAGCGGCGGAAAGCGGCGGAAAGGATACGTCCTCGGGGCGACCCGGCAGGACGGCTCGCCCTTCACCGTCCGCGTCGGTGTCCCCCACATGCCGTACGAACCGTAACCAAGTCACTCCATCGGCCGTTCCCGGGCACAACGCCCGCACCGACCGACCCATGGATGTCCCTTGCCCAGGTTCAGTGTCATTGTCCCCGCGTACAAGGTCCAGGCGTATCTGCACGAGTGCCTGGACTCGGTACTGTCCCAGTCCTATCCCGACCTCGAACTGATCGCCGTCGACGACCACTCGCCGGACGCCTGCGGGGCGATCATCGACGAGTACGCGGCCCGTGACGAGCGCGTACGCGCCGTGCACCTGCCCAAGAACCTGGGTCTGGGCCGCGCCCGCAACGCGGGCATGGAGCACGCCAGGGGCGACTACCTGGTCTTCCTGGACAGCGACGACACCCTCACCCCGGACGCGCTGCGCTCGATCGCCGACCGGATCAAGGAGACCGGCGAACCGGACGTCCTGGTCTACGACTACGCGCGCACCCACTGGACCGGCGAGGCGGCCCGCAACAAGTTCGCGCTCCAGCTGACCGAACAGGGCCCGGCCCCCTTCCGCCTGGAGGACCGCCCGGGGCTGCTGCGGGTCCTGATGGTGGCCTGGAACAAAGCCTGCCGACGGGAGTTCGTCGAGGCGAACGCCTTCCGGTTCCCGCCGGGCTACTACGAGGACACCCCCTGGACCTACCCGGTCCTGATGGCGGCGGAGTCCATCGCCACGCTCGACCGGGTGTGCGTGCACTACCGGCAGCGCCGGCAGGGCAACATCCTGTCCACCACCAGCCGCAAGCACTTCGACATCTTCGAGCAGTACGACCGGGTGTTCGCGTTCATCGAGGAGTGGCCCGAACTCGCCCGGTGGAAGCCGGTGTTGTTCCCCCGCATGATCGACCACTTCTCGACGGTGTTCACCAAGCGCGACCGGCTGCCGCGCGACAGCCGCGCCGAGTTCCTCCGCAAGGCCCGCGCACACCACCGCCGTTACCGCGTCCGCGGCACGCAGGTCCCCCTGCGCTCCCGGCTGCGCCACACCCTGGTCCGCTTCGGCCTGCACCGCACCTACCGCGCCCTGTGGCTGGCGACGGCCGCGCACCGCCGTGTCCGCCGGCTCGCCGCGGGGCTCGCCCGCGCCCTGTGGGCTGCCGTCCTCCAGCTGCACTACCGCGTGCAGTTGCGGCTCCCGCTGCGCGCGGACCGCGCGGTCTTCAGCGCCTATTGGGGGCGCGGCCACGGCTGCAACCCGGGCGCGCTGGAGGCCGCCTTCCGCACCCGCGCCCCGCACGTCCGCACGTCGTGGATCGCCCACACCGAACACCAGCACACGATTCCGCCGGGCCCGCGCCGACTGCGGCCCGGCACGGCCGCCTACTGGACGGCGCTGGCCCGCTCCAAGTACCTGGTCAACAACGTCAACTTCGACCGGCGCCTGCGCAAGCGCCCCGGCCAGGTGTTTATCCAGACCCAGCACGGCACCCCCCTCAAGCACATGGGCCTGGATCTCCAGGACCGCCCGGCGGCCGCCCGCGACACGGACTTCGCCGAACTGCTGCGCGGTGTCGACAAGTGGGACTACGTGCTTTCCGCCAACCGCCACACCACCCTGACCTGGGAGCGGGTCTACCCGGGCAGCTACACCACGCTGGAGTACGGCTACCCGCGCAACGACGTCTTCCAGCGGGCCACCTCGGCGGACGTGACCAGGCTGCGCGAGCAGCTGGGCATCCCGAAGGGCTCGGTCGCGATCCTCTACGCCCCCACCCACCGCGACTACCGCCGCACCCAGAGCCCCGCCCTCGACCTGGAGCGCGTCCTGCGCCGCCTGGGCCCGCGTTTCGTGATCCTGACGCGCGCCCACTACTGGCACGACGGCCCGCTCGCCGAGGCCAGGAGCGGCCGGATCATCGACGTCACCAACCACCCGAGCGTCGAGTCGCTCTGCCTCGCCTCGGACGCGCTGGTCACCGACTACTCGTCGATCATGTTCGACTACGCCAACCTGGACCGGCCGATCGTCGTGCACACCGCCGACCGGGAGGCGTACGAGGCGGCCCGCGGCACCTACTTCGACGTGGGCGACCTCGCGCCGGGCGCGGTCGCGCGCAGCGAGGACGAGCTGATCGACATCTTCGCGAGCGGCCACTGGCGGGGTTCGCGCTCCGCCCAGCTGCGGGCCGCGTTCCGGGAGCGCTTCTGCCCGTACGACGACGGACGCGCCGCCGAGCGGGTCGTCCGGCATGTCGTGCTGGGCCAGATGGAGAGAGTGCCTCCGTTCACACCGCTCGCCGAACGCCACCCGGTGCCGTCGGCGGCCTCGGCTCTCGCGCGCTCCCCACTCGCAACCGTGCCGCAACCTTCCCGGCCCGTCCCCGTCACCGAGAGCCGCTGAACGCCGTTTCCCCTACCGGGAGTTCCCATGCCCCCCAGCACTTCGCGGCCCACCCCGACCCGGCCGTCCACCTTGCGGCCGACCGGGCGGCCGGGCCGCGTCCGTACGGCCTGAGCCCAGGACGACAAGGCCTGGGCGCCAGGACAGACAACAGAAAGAGCAGAATGCCCCGCTTCAGCATCATCGTCCCGTCCCATGGGGTCGCGGGCCGGCTGTCCCAGGCGCTGGACTCGGTCCTCGCACAGTCCTTCGGCGACCTGGAGCTGATCCCGGTCTGCGACGGGCCCGATTCCCCGGCCGCCGGCGTCGCCGCCGGTTACGCCGAGCGGGACTCCCGGGTGGCCCCGGTGCACTCGCCGCCCTCGGCCGGTCTGGGCGGGGCGCGCAACACGGGGACGCGGGCGGCGACGGGCGCGTATCTGCTGTTCCTCGACGGTGACGACGTGCTGATGCCCGGAGCACTGGCGGCCCTCGACGCCCGGCTCGCCCGGACGGGCGACGTCGACGTCCTGTACTTCGAGCACGAGCGGACGCCCTGGTGGGAGGGCGATCCCGGCAACCCGGCGGCCCCGATCCTGGCGAGGACCCCGGACGGGGCGTTCTCCCCGGACCAGGCCCCCCTGCTCACCGGCGTCCGGCTGCCGGCGTGGAGCGCCGCATACCGCCGCTCCTTCGTCGTCGAACACCGACTGGATTTTCCGGACGGGCACTTCACGGACATCGGCTGGGGCGGGCTGACCTCCGTCGCCGCGGACCGGCTGGCGGTGCTGCGCTCGGTCCTCGTCAGGCACCGGCTGCGGCGGCAGGGCAGCCGGCTCAACCTGCCGGGCGTGCACCAGCACGACCTCCTGGACCAGGTGGACCTGGTGCTGACCCGGGCCGCCGAGCAGGGGCTCCCCGGCGAGCGGACGCGCCCCCTGTTCGAGCAGCTCTTCGCCACCGTCCTGAAGACGGCCTCCCGGCCCGAGCTGCTGCCCTCCGGGCACCGGGCCTTCTTCCGCCGCGCCCGCCACCTCCACCGGCGCCACCGCCCGGCCGGGTTCCGGGTGCCGGGCGGGAGCCTGGGCGTCCAGCACCGCCTGCTGACCGCCGGGGCGTACACCGCGTTCCGTGCGCTGCGGGCCGCCAACCGGTCGGCGGCCAAGGCCGTCATGGGGGTCCCCCCTGCTCGAGCGAAGTCGAGAGCCCGGGGCAGGTTCCCGCGCCCCCGCATGCTGCGCACGCGTCTGCTCTACCGCGGCCACCTGCGTCGCCCCATCGACCCGAACCTCGCGGTGTACTGCGCCTACTGGGGCCGCGGCTACGCCTGCAACCCGGCCGCGATCCACGCCAAGGCCCGCGAACTCGCCCCGCACATCCGGTCGGTGTTCCTGGTCGAGCCCGACCAGGCGCACACCATGCCCGACGACGTCGACTACGCGGTGATCGGCAGCCGCCGGTACTGGGAGGTGCTGGCCCGCGCCAAGTACCTGATCAACAACGCCAACTTCGCCGAGGGGGTCGTCAAACGGCCGGGAAGCGTCCATGTGCAGACCCAGCACGGCACTCCGCTGAAGAAGATGGGCGTGGACCAGTCGACGTACCCGGTCGTGGCCGCGCAGACCGGCAGCTTCGCCAAGCTCCTCGGCCGCGTCGACCGCTGGGACTTCAACCTCTCCTCCAACCGCCACTCCACCCAGATGTGGGAGCGCGCCTTCCCCGGCTCGTACGAGGCGCTGGAGTACGGCTATCCGCGCAACGACGTCTACTGCACGGCGACCGCCCACGACGTGGCGCGCGTCCGCCGGGAGCTGGGCGTCCCGGAGGGCAGCACCGCCGTGCTGTACGCCCCCACCCACCGCGACCACCACACCGGCTTCGAGACCGGCCTCGACCTGGAGGCCTTCTGCGAGGCGGCCGGCGAGGACGTCGTCGTGCTGCTGCGCGCCCACTACTTCTACGACCGGGGGCGCGGCGGGAGCGACGGCCGGATCATCGACGTCACCGCGCACCGCTCCTCGGAGGACGTCTGCCTGGCCGCGGACGCGCTGGTCACGGACTACTCGTCGATCATGTTCGACTACGCCAACCTGGACCGGCCGATCGTCGTGTACGCCGACGACTGGGAGGTGTACCGGGAGACGCGGGGTGTCTACTTCGATCTGATGGAGGCGCCGCCGGGCCCGGTGGCCCGGACTCCCGAGGAACTCGCCCGCGTCTTCCGCGACGGCTCGTACGCGGGCCCGGGCTCCAAGGCGCTGCGGGCCGCGTTCCGGGAGCGGTTCTGCCAGTTCGACGACGGCCTGGCCGCCGAGCGCGTCGTACGGCGGGTGCTGCTCGGCCAGCCGCCGGAGGCGATCCCGCCCGTGATCCCGCTCGCGGAGCGCATCCCCGCCCCCGCCGCCGCGACCCTCGTGAGGAGCTGACCCCGCCGTGCCCCGCTTCAGCGTCATCGTCCCCTGCTTCAAGGTGCAGGGCTTCCTGCGCGAGTGCCTCGACTCGGTCCTCGACCAGACGTTCCACGACATCGAACTGATCGCCGTGAACGACTGCTCCCCGGACGGCTGCGGCGCGATCCTCGACGAGTACGCGGCCCGCGACACACGGGTGAAGGTGCTGCACCTGCCGGAGAACGTCGGGCTCGGCCGGGCCCGCAACGCCGGGCTCCCGCACGCCACCGGCGACTACCTGTTCTTCCTCGACAGCGACGACACCCTCACCCCGGGCGCCCTGCGCGCCATCGCCGACCGTCTGGACGAGAGCGGCGACCCGGACGTGCTGGTCTTCGACTACGCGCGCACCTACTGGTGGGGCGGGACGCGCCGGAACGTCCTCGCGCACGTGCTGGCCGAGGCGGGCGACGGCACCTTCACGGCCGCCGAACACCCGGAGATCCTCGACCTGCTGATGGTGGTGTGGAACAAGGTCTACAACCGCGAGTTCGTGGAACAGAACGGCTTCCGCTTCCCGCCCGGCTACTACGAGGACACACCCTGGACCTTCCCGGTGATGCTCACCGCCGGACGGATCGCGGCCCTCGACCGGATCTGCCTGAACTACCGTCAGCGCCGCCAGGGCAACATCCTGTCCACCACCAGCCGCAAGCACTTCGACGTCCACGACCAGTACGCGCGGGTCTTCGCGTACGTCGACGACCATCCGGAGCTGTGGACCTGGCGTCCCTATCTGCACCGCAAGATGGGCGAGCACTGTCTCGACATCCTCGCCAAGCCCGACCGGCTGCCGCCGTCCGACAAGGCTGAGTTCTTCCGGCGTACGGCGGAGATGTTCCGCGGGCACAAACCCGAGGACGCGCGGATCGACGGCGAGGTCGCCCTGCTGGCGGGCAGCTACCCGGCGTACCTGGTGAAGCGGCAGGCCGGGCGGGCGGGCCGGGAGTTCGGGCGGCGGGGGCTCCAGGTCCGCAAGGCCGCGGCCTGGCAGGTCAAGCGGGCCTGGTCGGGGCTGCAGGCCCGCCGCGCCCTGGACCCGGACCTCGCCGTGTACTCGGCGTTCTCGCACCTCGGGGTCCTCGGCGACCCGGCAGCCGTGTACCGCAAGGCGCGGGAGATCGCGCCGCACATCCGCGGGGTGTGGGTGGTGCGGGACGAGGAACAGGCCGCCCAGCTGCCCCCGGATGTGGAGCACGTGCTCCTCGACACACCGCGCTACTTCGCGGTCACCGCGCGGGCGGGCTTCTTCGTCAACAACGTCAACTGGCCCGGCAGCCTGGCCAAGCGCCCCGGCAGCGTGTACATCCACACCCACCAGGGCACCCCGCTCAAGTACATGGGCGCCGACCTGCTGGGCAAGCCGGGCGCCCGGTACGGCTTCGACGTGCCGCAGATGCTGCGCCGGGCCGACCGCTGGGACTACAGCCTGGTCGCCAACCGCCACTCCGAGCTGGTGTGGGAGCGGGCGTACCCCTGCCACTTCACCTCGGTGCGCACCGGCAGCCCGCGCAATGACGTGCTGGTCGACCCGGCGGAGGACACCGGGGCCGGGTTCCGCTTCCGGTACGGCATCCCGGACGACCACACCGTCGTGCTGTACGCGCCGACCCGCCGCGACTACTGCCGGGGCGGCCACGTGGACCGGATCGACCTGGCCCGGCTCGCCGCCGACCTGGGCGAGGGCCACACCCTCGTCGTACGCCTGCACCCGTCCCTGGCCACCGGCCCCGCGCGCGGCATGGGCCTGGCCGAGCTGCACCGGCGCGGGGTGCTGGTGGACGCGACGGACGAGCCGCACGTCGAGGAGGTGATGCTCGCCTCCGACGCGCTGATCACCGACTACTCGGCCCTGATGTTCGACTACGCCAATCTCGACCGGCCGAGCGTCGTGCACGCCGACGACTGGGGTGCGTACACGGCGAGCCGGGGCGCCTATCTCGACATCACGACCGAGGCGCCGGGCCATGTGTCGCGCTCCCACCGTGAGCTGGCGTGGCTGTTCGCCTCGGGGGCGTGGCGGGACGAGGAGTCGGCGCGGCTGCGGACGCAGTTCCGGTCGCGGTTCTGCGAGTTCGACGACGGACGGGCGGCCGAGCGGGTCGTGCGGAACCTGATGCTCGGCGAGAGCGTGCCCGACGCGGAGGCCGCCAGGGTGCCGGGTCCGGCCGCCGGTCACGACCTGCTCGCGTCGACATGAGGCCGCGCACCTGGGTCCTGGTCCTTGCGGCCGTCTTCGCGGTGCTCCAGCTCGCGAACGTCACCGGCCGGGACACGCCCGACTCCAAGAACTACGTGTCGTACGCGCTGACCCTGGGGGGCGCGGGCAAGCGGGCGGCGGCCGCGGCCACCATCGACTGGGCCTGCGCGGGCCGGGCGTCGCTCGCGCGGCGCGGCCAGAGCGTGGACGTGGTGCGCTTCCACCGGGCGAGTCCCACCCGGCGGGTGCTCGCGGAGTGCCGCGCCGACGACGGGGGGCTGGTGGAGCGGCGGCTGCGGGCCGGGCAGACGGACGGGCACATCGCGCCGTTCGTGGCCCCCCGGCTGAGGCGGATCTTCGAGGTGCGGCCGGGGTATCCGCTGTTCCTGCTGCCGTTCGTCAAGGTGTTCGGCGTGACCTGGGGCGTATGGCTGGCGAGCGTGGCCGTCACGGCCGCGGGCGGGATCCTCGCCTTCCTGGTTCTGCGCACCCTGTCCGTGCCGGTGCCGTTCGCGCTGGCCGGCCAAAGCCTGTACTGCGTCCTGCCGTGCGGTACGACGGCCATGCGTCCGATGGCCGAGGGCCTGATGCTGGCGCTGACGCTGGCGGCGGTGTGGGGCTGCGCGCTGGCCCTGAACCGCAGGCCCCGGGCCGGGGCGGCCCTGGTCGCCGGTTCCCTGCTCACGCTGTTCGCCGTGAAGCACTCGCAGTCGCTGTTCCTCGGGCTGTGCCTGGGCGCGGCGGGCGCGGCGGTGGCCGTACGGCGCCGCCTGTGCGGGCGCCCCGTGGGGCGCGGGGTCGTGGCGATCGCGGTGACGGGTTGGTGTGCCGCGCTGGGCACGGTGCTCCTGGCGCGGCTGCTGCACTACCCGTCCGAGTCGGAGAGCCTCCAGGACCTTCTCACCGACCACTTCCACCGGCCGGACCGCGCGCATCCGTGGCCGGAGTTCCTGCATCTGGAGGCGAGCTTCTGGATCGAGTGGGTTCGGCGGCAGTTCATGGATCCGCTGTTCCTGGCGGCGCTGGCGGCCGGGTCGTGGGGCGCGCTGCGGCGGCCCGCGTTCGGCTGCTTCCTGCTGGCGGCCGCGTTCACCGGGATCCTCACCCAGGCCGGGCATCCCGACATCAACATCTGGGGTGAGCGGCTGATCGTGCTGGCCTGGCTGCTGCCGGTGGTGGGGATCCCGCTGCTGCTGGAGCCGGTGGTGGGGGCCGGCGGGCGGGCGCCGCGCCCCCCCGCCCCCCCCGCCCCCGCCCCCGGGGGGGGGGGGGGGGGCCCCGCCCCCCCCCCCCCCCGCACCAGAGAAGCGGAGCGGTGGTG
>NZ_JBHYKH010000002.1:0-60524 GCF_042741275.1 Streptomyces sp. NPDC058964 | reverse complement strand
GCCCGATGTGGCCCAGCACGCGCAGGACATCTTCCGCGGCCAGTCCCGGTCCGCCGTCGTTCCGCGGGTCTTCGGCGGACAGGTCGCGGCCCAGGCGCTGGTCGCCGCCGGGCGTACGGTCCCGGCGGACCGTCACGCCCACTCCCTCCACGCCTACTTCCTGCGCCCCGGTGATCCGGGCGTGCCCATCGTCTACACCGTCGACCGCATCCGCGACGGCCGCTCGTTCACCACCCGCCGGGTGGTCGCGGTCCAGCACGGGCACCCGATCTTCCATCTCTCCGCGTCCTTCCAGACGTACGAGGAGGGCCTCGACCACCAGGCCCCCATGCCGCCCTCGCCGGACCCGGAGACCCTGCCCACCTCGCAGCAGCGGCTGCGCGGCTACGGACACCTCGACCCCCTGGTCGTGGAGAAGTTCCTGGAGGCGCGCGAGGCGGTCGACCTGCGCTACGTCGACGAGCCGCCGTACGGGAGGTTCGGGGAGCCGCGAGAGCCGCACTCGCAGGTCTGGTTCCGCACCAGCGGCAAGCTCGACGACGACCCTCTGCTGCACGTCGTGCTCGCCACCTACGTCTCCGACATGACCCTGCTCGACTCGGTGCTGCTCGCGCACGGCCGCGGCGGCTGGGCCGTCGGTGACGTCGTCGGCGCCTCGCTGGACCACGCCATGTGGTTCCACCGACCGTTCCGTGCCGACGAATGGCTGCTGTACGACCAGGAGTCCCCCTCCGCACACGGCGGCCGCGGCCTCGGGCAGGCCCGCATCTACACCCAGGACGGACGCCTCGCGATCTCCGTGATCCAGGAGGGCGTCGTCCGGGTCCCCCGGTAGCGGCCGTTTCGCAAGAGACTGGTGGGGCCGCTGGGTACCGAGGTGCCGAGTTGCGCAACCGGGACTAGGCTCTTTGGGTGACAGCCGCATCGCACGGCACGACCGGCCGACCCGTTCCCGGTACTGCGGGACCAGGGCCGCAGCAGCCATCGGCGCAACCCCGCGCGAATGGCGCTGGAGGCGTCGGCGGTCGAGTGAGTGCCTCCTGAAAAACATGCGGTGACACCTGAGACCGCGCCGCGGTTCGCCTGCGGCGGCGGCCATCAATCTCGCACATCCCCCGGAGAGTCGCGAGAGGCGATGGAACGAAAGGTATTTCTCATGCGAGCACAACGCGCCAGGCGTGTCCTCGCGGCGTCCGCTGCCGGTGTGCTGATGGCCGGCGGCGCCGCGATCGGTGCGGCGGGTACCGCTACCGCGTCCACCTCGTCCTATGACCACGGCGGCTACAGCAGCGGCTGTGACCATGGCGACTGGTGGGGTGACAACGGCGACAACGGTTACGACAACGGCCACGACAACGGTTACGACAACGGCCACGACAACGGTTACGACAACGGCGGCTATGGCGGTGACCACGGCGGCAACGGTGGTGACCACGGCGGCAACGGTGGTGACCACGGTGGCAACGGTGGTGACCATGGCGGCAACGGTGGTGGTCATGGCGGCAACGGTGGTGGCAACCACTGAGGCCGCGGATCCGAACGCACACAAGGGCACGGCGTGCGGTCCCTCAACGGGGCCGCACGCCGCGGTGGTTCGGGGCTTCGGCGCGGTGAGCCCCCGTCAGGCGCCAGGTCTCTCCACCGTGCTCGAAGGCTCCTGACACGATCACGTGTCGCGACGCGCCCTCGCGACCGCTGGTTCGCCGCCCAGGGCGTCACCGTCGAGCGGGTACTGACCGACAACGCCTGGGCCTGCACCAGGAACACCTGGCGCAAGGCCTGCCGGCGGCTGGGCATCAGCCCTCGTTGGACCAGGCCGTGGTGGCCCCAGACCACCGACCCCACACACCGGCATCGGCGGTCCAGAGGCGTCAGCGCCCGCTTGCCGTCGAGCCGGTGGGTGCCCGCCGCAACGACCGGACGGTGCGGCACGTGGCCGGAGGGCCGAAGACCGCTGGCAACGGTCTTCGCCCTCCGGCGGGGTGCAGTGGCTGTGCCGGCTACGACGACGGATGACAACGGATGACAGGGGGTGTGGTCGGCCGCCGCGTCACGGCGCAGCATCCAAGGCGGCCTAGCGGTGGCCGAGGTAGCGGTCGTGATCCCAGTGCCGGTCGTTGTACCAGCCGTGGTGGCGGTACCGGTCCCGGTCCCGGTCCCCACCCCAGCCCCGGCGATTCCAGCTCCAGCCCCGGTCCCGGTCCCGATCCCCATCCCGGTCCCAGCTCCAGCCCCGGTCCCGGTCCCGGTCGCCGAAGTGACCGTCGCGGTCGTGGTCGCCCCTGTAGCTGTGCGAGTAACTTCTCCCGTTGTCACGGTCATGGTCGGCTCCAGCGGCGAGCGCCGGCATGGCGGCCGCGCCGACGAGTGCACCCGAAGCCACACAGGTGGCGATCAGGCGGACCGTCGTACGAGAAACAGACATGAATCTGTCACCTCACGTTCGTGCGCACCGATCCTCGTCGAGACCGGCGTGCAATCCGACATTCCCGGCTCTGTGCCGAGGTCCCAAACTGTGGACCTCCACGGCGGCACCAGAGCAACGAAAGGGTTCGCGTTACAAAGTGCGGATATATCCGTAACTCTCCCTTGTATGGGGCACCGAGGCCCGGGCACCGGGCCTGCCGCAGCTCCGAATCACGCTGCGAACAGGAGAAAGGCAGCGGACGGCCCATGACCCTCTTGGCAGTCCTGCTGCGTCAACTCCTTCGGATGGCCCAACGTCTTCAGTAACGATGGGGTGCGTCTGTTCGGGGGACGCGGTGCGGTCGGCGGCGATCCGGGTCCCGGCGGCTGTCAGGGCACCGGGCCGGCGGTCGGTCGTCCCGCACCGCCGCCCCTGTCGGGGGATCGTGACGGTACGTCGGCAGTGGTCTCTGTCCGACAGTTCGTCGGGGGTGAGCAGACGCCGGTGCGGCGGCTCGGGCCCGATCCGGTCTCCCGGCCACGGGTGACGTACCGGAGGGCGCCGACGACGTGGCCGGTGTCCACGAGGCTGCCCAAGCCGACAGTCCTGGCGCGCAGTTCGTCCAGGTCCACCCAGGCCCGCCCGAACTGTTCGGCCGGTGCTGATCGCCACGGTGATGCCGTGCTGGGGCGGGTGTCCTCGCACCGTCTGCTGCCGTGGTTCCCTTCGCGGCGGCGGCGGCGACGCCGACGACGCAGGTGTGCACGGTCTGGGTGACAGTCCGTCGTAACGCCGCGTCGCGGGAATCGACGTGGTCCCCCCAACTCGCGCCCGTTCCAGGCGGCCGGGCTTCACCGGTCACCCGGCGCCTCGCCGAAGTGGTCGTGCTGGACGCCACTGCCCAGGACCGGGCGCTCCACGGGCCGCTCCAGCGCCGGATCCGGCCCCGGCCGAGAACTGACCAGTTCGTGCAGCCGGTCCATCCTCGCGTCCATGGCCGGCCTGGTCGACCTCGGCATCCGCGTGCCCCGCCGCCCGGCGGGCCTTGCCGACCAGCCGTGCGAACACATACCCCACCGCGATCTCTGCCCCCGGAGCCACAGCCACCCGCAAACCGACCGAAGACGAAGCGGTGACCGTGCCCGGGCGGTGTCCGTTGCGGCAGATCCGGTTGACCGAGCTCAGCAACAGGAGGCGGCGAGGGCAGGCCCGATCGCGAGGGGCGGGCATGGTGGCGAGGAACACGTCGGACATCGGCTGGACGTCGCCCGAGCCCCGGCCGCGATCGACGGTGCCGTTGCCGCGGGTACCAAGGCGTGTGGTCGCCTGGCTCGCCCGATCCGTCGGGCAGTCACCTCGCAGACGTCCCGGTGAACGCCACCATCGTCCGCACGCGTCAGCATGCGGCCGGCGACCGGGCGCACGGCAGGGCGGTACGGCAACCGCGTCCCCCGCCATCGCCCATCGCCCATCGCCCATCGCGCCGGACGGCTTGCAGCTCGCGGCCCACCTCTTCCCGTCGCGGAGAGCCCATGTGGGTGAGCTGCCTGGGCCGCCACGGGTGTCTCCGGTTACAGCGGCAATGACCAGGCACTTTTCTGGCTGACGGGAAGTCAGGCAGGGCCTGAGGAACCGCTCCGAGGCCCCATTTCTTTCAGCGGTGTGTGCCGTGTCACGCACTCAAAGGGCTGCCCAAGTTGTCTTAGTCACAGCGCAAATGTCCTTTTGGCGTCCATGCTCGAAACGGACATCGACTCCCGAAGTGGAGCCAATCGGCATTGTCTTGGGCGCGAACTTCCGAAGTGGTCCATGACACAGCACTCGGGATGGCACTCGGGATGTCCTCCTTGTTCCCCGTAGAAAGGTGCCCATCATGGCCGCTTACCTCTGCCCGCCTGCCGTGATACACGGCGAGCACGCCGTGGAGACCAGCCAGATCGTGGCGGAGGTGCGCGACCGGCACCCGGACGCGGCGTGGGCGCCGCGGATCGACGGCATCGCGGCCAGTACGGGCATCGAGTCCCGCGGGTGGATGCTGCCGCTGGAGACCGCAGTCGCGCCGGGCAACGGCGGCGGCCTGCGGGCTGTCGGCATCGGGCCGGCCCAAGAGGCGCTGGCACGCGACGGGTTCACCCAGCAGGACGTGGACCGCGTGATCGCCGCCCTCGAGACGATACCCGCGCCGCAGACCGTCCAGGAGCGCACCGCGCCGGCCTGGGAGGCCGTGCAGTCCTACGGCGAGCGTGCCGCGCGCGGGGCCCTGCAGATCGCCGGGCTGGACGCCGCGGACATCGACTGCCTGATCACCAGTCACTCCACCACCCCGGCGCTGCCGGGTCTGGACATCGCCCTGGCCAACAAGCTTCCGCTCCGCAACGACGTGATGCTGCTGCCGGCCACGCAGTGGGCCTGTGTCGCGGGGACCCGCTCCCTGGCGCTGGCGGCGGAGCTCGTGGCCGCGGACCCCGACCGGGTGGTCCTGGTCGTGATCGCGGAGGCGCTGAGCACGACCTACCAGCCCGCGGACGACACCCTCGAGTCCCTGATCGTCCGGTTGCTGTTCGCGGACACCGCGGTCGCCGCGGTGGTCACGGGCCGCCCGAGGCGCGAGTCGGTGCTGCGGCTGGACGCCGCCTGGCACCACACCCTGCCCGGCACCCACGACCTGCACCGCCTGGATACACGGTCGGACGGCAACCACTTCGTGATGGACCGGCGCGGACCGCGCGCCGTACAGGAGACGGTCACCGCGATGTGGGAGTGGCTGCGCGTCCGTTACCAGGACCACCCCGACTCCTGGCACCCCGACGTGCTGCTCGCACACCCCGGCGGGACCCGGGTGCTGGAGTACATGGAGCAGACGATGCCCGACGCGTGGCCGTCGGGGCTGCTGGACTACAGCCGGGACAGCTACACCAGCGGCAACCGCGGAGGGGCCGCCGTGTTCGACATCATGCGGCGGGCGTACGACGCCGGGCAGAAGTCGGGCAGTCGCGCCGTCCTGTACGCGGCGGCACCGGGCCTCACCGCCACCGCCCTGGAGGGGGAGTGGCTGTAGTGCCGGCCCGCGCCCCCCGTACCGGCGCACGGGCCGCCGGCATCACCGGTAACGACGCCGGTACCGCTGAGGGCGCCGTCCGTACCGTCGGTGGCGCCGGCTGACGCGCACGCCGCCATGTCCTCGCCGCGCTCGCGGGCACCGGCCCCGCCCGTCCCGCAGCCGCGTCACCTGGCGACTTCCGCCCAGACCACCTTGCCGGTGTCCGTCCACCGCACCCCCCACCGGGTGGTGAGCCTGTGCACGATGTACAGGCCCCGACCGCCGTCGTCGAGGAGGCCGCCCCGGCTCAGACGTGGCCTGCCGTTGCCGGTGTCGCCCACCTCGCACAGCAGGCCGTGACCGGCCCTGATCAGCCGTACCGTGATGGGACCGGTGGCGAAGCGCACCGCGTTCGTGACCAGCTCGCTGATCAGCAGCGGCACGGTGTCCAGGGTGTCGTCCCTGGTGCGCCACTGCCGCAGCAGCGCGGAGACCTGCGCGCGGGCGCGGGCGGGCGCGTCGTCGCGGGCGGGCAGCCGCCAGGTCGCGGTGTCCCCCTTGCGGTAGCCGATCATGCGTGCGAGCAGCAGGGTCACGTCGTCACGCTGGCGCGCGGGCGCCAGCGCGGAGACGACGCGCCGTGCGGCCTGCGGCAGGGCGTCCCAGGGGTGCACCGTGGACACGGCGTCCGCCAGCCTGCCGATGCCCTCGTCGATCGACAGGGCCGGATCCTCCACCAGGCCGTCGGTGTAGAGGGCGAGCAGGGAGCCCGGGGGTGCGCCGAACGTGTGCACGTCGAACGGTTCCCGCAGCGCGAACTCGGCGCCCAGGCCGGGATGAGGGCGGACCGCGAGCGGGCCCGCGTGCCCGTCCGGGGACACCAGGACCGGGGGGAGGTGGCCGGCGCTGGACAGCGCCACGTGGTGGCTGACCGGGTCGTAGAGGACGATGCAGCAGGTCGACCCGAGGGCGCTGTAGCCGGCCGCCAGCCCGGACTCGGCGTCGTCCAGCAGCGTCACGGTCTTGTCCAGGTGCTCCAGCACCTCGTCGGGCGCCAGACCCGCGGACAGCAGCGCGCGGGCCTCCATGCTCAGCTGGCCCATGGTCGCCGCGGCTCCCAGGCCGTGCCCGACGACGTCACCGACCACCAGCGCGGTACGGCCGTCCGGCAGCGGAAAGCTGTTCACCCAGTCGCCGCCGACGCCCGCGCTGTCGGGGGTGGCGGGCTGGTAGACGCTGGCGATCTCGATGGTGTCGCCGCCGGTCCGGGGCAGCAGCCGGCGCTGCAACGCCAGCACCTGCGTGTGCTCGCGCTGGTGCTGACGGGCCAGGTCGACGTGATGGGCGGTCCTGGCCACCAGTTCCTGCAGGTCGAACAGGTCGCTGTCGCGGAAGGGGGAGCCCGCCCGCCGCCAGACCTCCGCCACGCCCAGTACGACAGGCGGCGAGCCGTCCAGGACCAGTGGTATGCATGCCACACCCGCCGACCGGTCACCGGGCACCAGGGCGCGCATCACTCGCGGACTGCCGAGTACCCGCTCGACCGCCTCCCGGTCGGGTATGACGATGGCCTGCGGGGCGTCGTCCCGCCGTACCGCCTGCGCCAGCAGGCGACTCGCGTCGCTGGGAAGATCGTCGCCCGGAGTCACGTAGCCCTCGGGCCACGCCCGGTCCGGCACCAGGGCCGCCCGCCGCAGCCGGATGCGCCCCTGCGCCTGCTCGGTGACTCCCTCGCCTGTCCACACGGCGAAGTCGAGGTCGATGGCGGCCACGTCTCCCCAAGCCAGCAGGGACTCCGCCAGCGACTGCGCGGTCTCGCCGATGTCCAGCGAGGTGCCGATCGCGGTCTCGGCGGCGTACAGGTGCAGCCTCCTGGCCATGGCGATCACGGAGACGGTCAGGCCTTCCTGGGGCACCGCGGCGGGCAGGATGCTCAACGAGACCACCAGCTCCGACCCGTCGCCGCGCCGCAGGCGCTGGATCCGGGCGACGTGCGCCTCACCGGTTTCCAGAACCTGCCGCAATCGCCGTGTGACCGTCGGTACGTCCCCGGGAGGCAGGAGATCGACGAAAGGGCTCCCGACCACCGCGTCCAGACCCTCGAATACGGGGGCGTCGAGATTGCAGCGGCTGATCCTCAGATCCCTGTCCAGGTTGACCGCGCCGAGAATCTGATCCTGACGGCCCGCTGCCGCGTTGTCGGGTGCGCGTCGGCTGGTGGTGCGGTCCCCCTGCGCGTCGCCAGGACCGGCGGCCGCTGCCGCTCCGCCGCTCGGGATGTAGCGCCCCAGGGCGCTGCTGACCAGGTCGAACGGCGAAGACGAAGGGGAGGGTGTGGAGTCCATGCGGCTCTCTCGGCAATCCCCGGCGCGGCGCCGGGGCCGTACTCGGACCCGTCCGACGGGACCCCGAGATCCCTGACGGCACACCTCATTGAATAACACCGGGAGTCGCTTCGCCCACATCAGCGGATCACGCGATGAACGCGGACAGTGAGGAATGCCTCGGCCGGTGGCGCCGTGCTCACCTCGCCGGGGGCCGTCGCCCGCCGGGCTGCGACGACCGCCGCAGGGCCACTGGACGCCGGCGCCGTCGGCTCCGGTGAGGTCCCGGCACGTCGCGCTGTGCCGGAGGTTTCCTCGGTCGTCCGGTGGGTGGTCACGGGTCTGTCCTCCACGGAGCCCGGTGGCGGACGGCGGCGACCTCGGTGCCGTGGCGCCAGTGGGCGGGTACGGGTTGCGGACCCGCAGGTCGATGAACGCCGCGAGCGCGGCACGATCACGCGCGGCGTGCCGAACTTCAGCGGTGCTCGAGCCGGCACTGACAGCCGGTCGCTCCGGTTGCTGTTGACTCCCGTCTTCCACCCCGCTACGGCTCTGAACGCCCTGATGCCACCTGGTGCCTCGGGCTCGGCGAGTTGCTCCACGCCCCCGGCGTCGTCTGCTCCGAGTGCTTCCAGCGGCTTGGCCAGGCCGCCGCCGTACGGGCGGGAGGTGTGCATGTTGCCCGCCGGGCGGCCGCTTGTTAGATCGATCTACCTGAAACGGATCGAGACTGATGCGACTGGGTGGCATCTGTCAAGACGTCTATCGGCCTCTATCTCGGCAAACTGCACTCTTTTCAGAATTCTGCTTCGGACCCCTTGACGCATGCCGGTAACGCGGTCGACTCTCCTGGACATCAGCAAGTAGACCGATCTAACAGGCGGTGGACAGGTGCCCAGAGTCACCCTCAGCGACGTCGCTGCGGCCAGTGGGGTTTCCAAGGCCACGGTGTCCCTCGTGGTGCGGGACAGCCCCCGGGTGTCCGCGGCGACCAAAGCACGCGTTCGCGCGACGATGGAAGAGCTGGGCTACGTCTACGACCGGCGGGCCGCGAACCTGCGCGCCCAGCGCTCGATGACAGTGGCCTTGGTGGCGACGAACGTACGCAACCCGTACTTCGCAGAGCTCACGATGGCGATCGAGCGGGTGCTGTACAAGCGCGGCTACACGCTGCTGCTCGGCTACAGCCACGACGACCAGGAACGGCAGACGCGGCTGCTGGAGGCGATGAGCGAGCACCGCGTGGACGGGGTGCTGCTCGTTCCCTCGTACGACACCAGCAGCGAGATGCTCCGGAAGACGCTGACCGCCTCGGGCACTCCCCATGTGCTCGTCACCCGTCACGTGCCCCGGCACCAGGCGGACTACATCGGGGTGGACAACAGGGAGGCGGGTCAGCTTCTCGGCGATCACCTGGTGAGGTCCGGGCGGCGGCACGTCGCCTTCCTCGGCGGCCCGCCACGCTCGACGGCACGGGAAGAGCGCGAGCAGGGACTGCGCACTGCGCTGGAGGGCCACGGGCTCGTCCTCGACCCGTCCCTGTCGATCGCCACGAGCGCCGATCGCGACGGCGGCGAGCGCGCGGTCGACATGCTCGCCGGGACCGGTCGGCCGTACGACGCGGTCGTCTGCTACAGCGACGTGGTGGCCTTCGGCGCGATCTCCGCGCTCAGGGCGCGTGGCGTCGAGCCCGGCCGGGAGGTGGCCGTCGCCGGCTTCGACGACGTGCCCGACGCCGCCCTGCAGCACCCGTCGCTCACCACGGTCGCCACGCATCCCGACCAGACGGGTACCGAGGCGGCGGAGCTGCTGCTCCGCCGGATCGAGGAACCCGACGTGCCGCCGCGCACCGTGCTCCTGACGCCGGAGCTGAAGGTGCGCGACTCCACCCGGAGCCGGCCCGCCGGTTCCGGCGCCGACTCGGAGGACCAGCGATGAGAACGCCGAAGACCGCACTGCGCTGGGGACTGATCGGGGCCAGTGACATCGCGGCCACCCGCATGGTCCCCGCCATGCGCCGCCTCGGCCACGACGTCACCGCGCTCTGCTCGTCCTCCCGGATGCGCGCCACCGCCTGGGCGGGGGCGCACGGCGTGCCGCACTCCACCACGAGCGTCGAGGCACTGCTGGCCCGGGACGACATCGACGCCGTCTACATCAGTACGACCAACGAGCTGCACCTGCCGCACACGCTCGCCGCGGCCGCCGCCGGCAAGCACGTGCTGTGCGAGAAGCCGCTCGCACTGTCCCTCGCCGACGCCTGGTCGATGGTCGAGGCCTGCCGGCTCGCCGGTGTGGTGCTGGCCGTGAACCACCACCTGCCGGGTGCCGCCACCCACCGACGCATCCGCGAACTCGTCGCGGCCGGTGCGGTGGGGCGGCCGCTGGCGGCCCGCGTGTTCCACGCGGTGGCGCTCCCCGAGCGCCTGCGGGGCTGGCGGCTGCGTGACCCGGGTGCCGGGGGCGGGGTCGTCATGGACATCACCTGTCACGACGCCTCCGTCACCAACGCCCTGTTCGGCACGCCCGTCGAGGCCACCGCGCTGGCGGTGCGCCAGGGCCCGTGGGAGGCGGCGGCCGAGGACGCCGCGATGAGCGTCATTCGCTACGCCGACGGAGTCCTGGTCCAGACCCACGACGCGTTCACCGTGGCCCACGCCGGCACCGGACTGGAGGTGCACGGCACCGACGGGTCGATCACCGCGGCAGACGTGATGACCCAGAACCCCGTCGGCACCGTCCGTCTGCGGGATGCCACCGGATCCCGTGAGATCGCCGTCCACGGACGACGTGACCTGTACGAGGAGGTCCTGGAGGCCTTCGGTCACGCGGTCCACGGGAGGGGGGAACCGACTGCGTCCGGCCCGCAGGGAGTGCACGCGCTCGCCGTCGCCCTGGCGGTCCAGGAGGCCGCCCGCACCGGGCGCACGGCCCCTGTCGAACTCCACCCCGCCACAGCGCTCTGACCCGTCGCCCGTAAGAACGAAGGAAACACATCCATGCGAACAGTGCCCGTCGTGACCGCCGTCGAGGCGGCCGGGCTGATCCCGGACGCAGCGGTCGTCTCGGTCAGCTCCTCCTCCGCGCTGGGCTGCCCGGACGCGGTCCTCGCCGGTATCGGCGAACACTTCGCGCAGACCGGAGCGCCCCGCGGGCTGACCACGGTGCACCCCATCGCGGCCGGCGACATGTACGGCGTGCCCGGCATCGACCACCTGGCCCTCCCCGGGCTGCTGTCCCGGATCATCGCCGGTTCGTATCCCAGCGGGCCGTCGTCCGCCGAACCGCCGCGCATCTGGAAGATGATCGAGGCCGACGAGATCGAGGCGTACAACCTCCCTTCCGGCGCGCTCTTCCAGATGCACCGCGCGGGAGCCGCCCGGCAGCCCGGCGTCCTCAGCGACGTCGGCCTCGACACCTTCGTCGACCCCCGTCACCAGGGCGGCCGGATGAACGCCGCCACCACCGAGGACCTCGTGACCCTCGAACAGCGCGACGGTCAGGAGTGGCTGTTCTACCCCGCCGTGCGCCCCGACGTGGCGATCGTCCGGGCGACCACCGCCGACGAGTGCGGCAACCTCACCTTCGAGGACGAGGGCTCGACCCTGGGCGCCCTGGACCAGGCGTACGCCGCGCACAACAACGGCGGGATCGTCATCGCCCAGGTCAAGCGGATCGCCGCCGCGGGCACCCTGGACCCCCGGCACGTACGGGTGCCCGGCATCCTCGTCGACGCCCTGGTGGTGCACGAAGAACAGTGGCAGACCACCCAGACCGTCTACGACCCCGCCATCAGCGGTCAGATCCGTCGCCCGCTGGACGTCGTGGAACCGGCGCCGTGGGGCCTGGAGAAGGTCATCGCACGGCGGGCCGCGCAGGAGCTGCGCGAGAACGACACCGTCAACCTCGGCTTCGGCATCTCCGCCCTGATCCCCCGGATCCTCGTCGAGGAGGGCCGGGCCGACGCGGTCACCTGGGTCATCGAGCAGGGAGCCGTCGGCGGCCTGCCGCTCACCGGGTTCGCGTTCGGCTGCGCGCTCAATCCGCAGGCACTGATGCCCAGCGCCGACCAGTTCACCCTCCTGCAGGGCGGCGGCTTCCAGCGCGCCATGCTCTCCTTCCTGGAGATCGACCGGTACGGCGACGTGAACGTGCACCACCTGGCGGGCCGTCGGCACGTCACCGCCGGTGTCGGAGGCTTCGCCGACATCACCTCGGCAGCCCGCAACATCGTCTTCAGCGGCACCTTCACCGCCGGGCGTCGCGACATGGCCGTCGAGGACGGCCGCCTGACCATCCGTCAGGACGGAGCCGTACCGAAGCTGGTGGACCGTGTCAGCGCGGTGACCTTCTCGGGCCGCCGTGCCCTCGCCCAGGGCCGCCGTGTCCGCTACGTCACCGAGCGCTGCGTACTCGAACTGCGCGAACAGGGCCTCACGGTGATCGAGATCGCCCCCGGTGCCGATCTTCAGAAGGACGTACTCGACAAAGCCGGATTCCCGCTCGTGGTCGCCGACGACCTGCGCGAGATGGACGCACGGCTGTTCCGCCCCGAGCCGGTCGGCCTGGCACCGGACTCCCCGCACCACACCAAGGCAGGAATGCGATGACCACCTCCAACCTGTCCGGCACGTCCCGCACCGCGCTGACCGCCACCGAGGCGCGCATCGCCGACGCCCTCTTCGAACGGCTCTTCCCCGCCGACGAGCACCGACCCGGGGCACGCGCCATCGGCGTCCTCGACTACGTCGACCGCGCCCTCGCCGGCCACGACAGCCGGCTCGTCCCCCTCTACCAGTCCGTCCTCGCCGGCATCGACGCCTCAGCCCGGGCCGTCTTCGGCCATGGCTTCGCCGACCTGCGCACCGACCAGCAGGACGCACTCCTCACACACCTCAGTGAGGGGCGGCTCGACGCGCACCTGACCGCCGAGGACCAGCGGCTCGCGTTCGCCCAGCTGCGGGCCCACCTGCAGGAGGGCCTGTTCGCCGACCCGGCGCACGGCGGCAACCGGGACGCGGCGGGCTGGCGCCTGCTCGGCCACCCCGGCGTCTGGCTGGAGAACTCCGCCGAGGAGAACCTCTCCCCGGATCCGGTGACCAAGGGGGGAGTCGTCCGCACCCTCGCCGACGTCGCGGACTCGCTGCCGCACGACGAGGACGAGGAGCGATGGACCCGCGAGGCCTACGCCAACGCCGTGTCGCCCACTTCGACCGACGAGGTGGACGTCCTCCTCGTGGGCGTCGGGGCCATGGGCGGCCTGGTGGCGCAGACCTTCGCCGAGGCGGGCCTCACGGTCGTCGGTCTGGAGGCCGGCCCGTGGCGCGGCAAGGACGACTTCCGGCCCGACGAGCTCGGCGACGCGTACTACGCCCGCGCCGGGCTGGGGCCGAAGTTCCAGCAGGAGACACCCCGCTGGCGCCAGGACGCGGCCGACCCGGAGACCGTGGAAGCGACGTTCTCGCTCGGCCGGATGGTGAACGGCGTCGGCGGCTCGGCCGGTCACTACGGCGCCTGGCTGCGCCGTTTCCACCCCTGGCACTTCCGTCCGCTCACCCGCATCACCGAACAGTACGGTCCGGGCATCCTGCCCGAGGACTGCACACTCGCCGACTGGCCGGTCACGTACGAGGAGCTGGAGCCGTACTACACGCGCCTGGAGCACCTGATCGGGGTGGCCGGCGACGAGTCCAATCCCTATCTGAAGCGCAGCAAGCCGCTGCCGATGCCCCCGATGCGGCCCTTCTCCCTCGGCGAGCGGTTCCGCACGGCCACCGAGGCCCGGGGCCTGCATCCGCACCCCGTCCCGGTGGGCGTCAACACCGTCGACTACGGCGGACGGCCCGCGACCGCCTACTCGGCGTGGAACAACGGGCTCGGCACCAGCAGCGGAGAGCGCTGGCACCCCGGTCTCGGCCCGGTGCCGCAGGCCCTTGGGACGGGCAGGTTCGAGCTGCGTACGCACTGCCGCGCCACCCGCGTCCTGCTCGATTCCACCGGGGCGGCCGTGGGAGTGGAGTACCTCGACCCGCACGGCAGGGTCCGCACCCAGCACGCCCGCGCGGTGATCCTGTCCGCCTACACCTACGAGAACCTGCGGCTGATGTTCGTCTCGGCCGACGGCAAGCACCCCGACGGACTGGGCAACAACAGCGGCCAGCTCGGCAAGCACTACATGACCAAGATGTTCGCCCACGTCAACGGGTTCTTCCCCGGCGTGTACTTCAACAGACACACCGGGCCGGCGGCCCAGGGCGTGGTGCTGGACGACTTCGTCGCCGAGCAGTTCGACTTCGCCCCGCACGGCTTCGTCGGCGGGGCGACCCTCGGCGCCGAGCAGCAGTTCCTCCCGCTCCAGATCAGCCGGGAGTGCCTGCCGCCCGACGTCCGCCCCTGGGGCAAGCCCTACCGCGACCATCTGCTGCGCTGGCAGCACCAGGGCGTGGTACGGATCCAGCCGGACGCGCTGCCGTACGCGGGACACTTCCTGGACCTCGACCCACGACACCGCGACCGCTCGGGCACCGGCATGCCGGTGGTCCGGGTCACCTACCGGCTGCGGGAGAACGAGCGGCGGCTCGCGGCCTGGATGGGCGAGCAGGCCGCCGGAATCCTGCGCGAGATGGGCGCGGCCACCACCTGGGAGGGTCCGCACTTCACCGGCGTCGGCTCCAGCCACGACCTCGGCGGCTGCCGCTTCGGCGAGGACCCCGCCGCCACGGTCCTCGACCCCTGGCTGGCCGTGCACGACACACCCGGCCTGCACGTCTACGGCGGCGCGGCGTTCCCCAGCTGCCCCGGCATCAACCCGACGCTCACCATCTGGGCCGTCGTGCTGCGCGCCGCAGAGAAGCTCGCCCGCGAACTGGGCGGGAGGATCGTATGACCGTCCATGTCGTCGATGAGGGCGCGGTACGGGTCGAGAGCGACGGTGACGTCGTCACCGTCCTTCTCGACCGGCCCGCCAAGCTCAACGCCCT
The DNA here is from genome assembly GCF_042741275.1 of Streptomyces sp. NPDC058964. Lineage (NCBI taxonomy): Bacteria > Bacillati > Actinomycetota > Actinomycetes > Kitasatosporales > Streptomycetaceae > Streptomyces > Streptomyces sp. NPDC058964. The sequence goes on along the minus strand of NZ_JBHYKH010000002.1, from coordinate 45,773 downwards.
CACACCCGAGATGCTGGACGCTCTCGAAGCGGCACTGCACAGCGCCGCCGCGAGCGACGCCCGAGTGCTCGTGCTGCGCGGAGCCGGCCCGAAGGCCTTCTGCGTCGGCGCGGACATCAACCGGTTCTCCGCTCTCACCCCCGTGGAAATGTGGCGGGAGTGGACGGCCCGCGGCCACCGCGTCTTCGACCTGCTCGCCTCGCTGCGCCAGCCGACGGTGGCCCTGGTGCACGGAGTGGCGGCCGGCGGCGGCCTGGAGCTCGCGCTCGCCTGCGACTTCCGGATCGTGACGAAGGACGCCCGCCTCGGTCTGCCCGAGGTCGGCCTGGGGACCGTGCCCGGCTGGGGCGGCACGGAACGGCTCACCGAGCTGGTCGGGCGGGCCCGCGCCAAGCAGATCGTCCTGGCCCGGCAGCAGCTGGACGGGCCGACCGCGGCCGACTGGGGCCTCGCCACCGCGTGTCCCGCACCGGAGGCCGCTGAGGAAGCCCTGACGGTCCTGGTCGACCGGCTGCGGACCGGCTCGCCCGTCGCCGTGCAGCTGGCCAAACAACTGATCGACGCCGCGGGCGACGGCGCCCCCAGCCGCGTCCTGGAGGCCCTCGGCGGCGGCCTGGCCGCGGCCACCGAGGACCTCGCCGAAGGCGTCCGCGCCTTCCACGAACGCCGCGCCCCGCATTTCCACGGACGCTGACGACGGCCACCACGCCAGAACGCGCACCAGAACTAGCAATCGAGGTAATGAACATGACCGACCACCAGATCACCGCCGCCGAGCGGCTGATGGTCATCGACGGCAAGGACGTCGGGGCCGCCGCCGACGAGTGGTTCGAACGCGAGAGTCCCGCACACGACGTGGTCGTCAGCCGCTATCCGCGGGCCGGCGCCGAGGACGTCGACCAGGCCGTACGCGCGGCCCGCCAGGCCTTCGACGAGGGCCCCTGGCCCCGGCTGTCCGGTGCCGACCGCGCGCGCCTGCTGCACAGGGTCGCCGAGCTCATCCGCCGCGACGGCGGACAACTCGCCCGCCTCGAGGTACTGGAGAGCGGCAAGCCCATCAGCCAGGCCCGCGACGAGGTCGAAGGCAGCGCCGCGCTGTGGGAGTACGCGGCCACCCTCGCCCGCCACGCCTACGGCGACGCCCACAACCAACTGGGCCAGGACGTCCTCGCGCTCGTCGTGCACGAGCCGGTCGGTGTCGTCGGCGTGATCACGCCCTGGAACTTCCCGCTGCTCATCGTCAGCCAGAAGCTGCCCTTCGCGCTGGCCGTCGGCTGCACCGCCGTGGTCAAGCCGAGCGAGCTCACTTCCGGCACCACCGTGCACCTCACCCGGCTGCTGCTCGAGGCGGGCATCCCGCAAGGCGTCGTCAACACCGTGACCGGTGGCGGCGGCACGGGCGCGGCCCTGACCTCCCACCCCGGTGTCGACCTGATCTCCTTCACCGGCTCCACCGCGGTCGGACGTCTGGTCGCCCGCACCGCCGGCGAGCAGCTCAAGCGTGCCGAACTCGAACTCGGCGGCAAGAACCCGCAGATCGTCCTCCCCGACGCCGACCTGGACGCGGCGCTGGACGCCATCGTCTTCGGCGTCTGCTTCAACGCCGGTGAGTGCTGCAACTCCGGCAGCCGCGTCCTCGTCCACCGCGACATCGCCGAGGAGCTCCAGGCCGCCGTCGTCGCACGCGCCCGCCGCGTACCGGTCGGCGATCCCCTCGAGGAGACCACGAAGGTCGGCGCGATCGTCAACCAGGAGCAGCTGGACACCATCGAACGCTACGTCGCCGAAGGCAACGACGCAGGAGCGCGGCTGCTGCTCGGGGGCGACCGGCTCACCCTGCCGGCCGGGACGGGACGCTTCTACCGGCCGACCGTCTTCACCGGGGTCACCGCGGACATGTCCATCGCCCGGGAGGAGATCTTCGGCCCGGTCCTGTCCCTGCTCACCTTCGACAGCCTCGACGACGCGATCCGCATCGCCAACTCCACCATGTACGGCCTGTCCGCCGGCATCTGGACGCGGAACATCGACGCGGCGCTGGCGGCCGCGCGCGGCATCCGGGCCGGCACCGTCTGGGTCAACCGCTGGATGGACGGCTACCCCGAACTGCCCTTCGGCGGCTACGGAGCCAGCGGCCTCGGCCGCGAACTGGGACGGCAGGCGATCGCCGCGTTCACCGAGACCAAGACCGTACAGCTCCAGGTCGGCCCGCGTACCACGCGGTGGCTGCCTGAGGAGGCATGACATGACGGCGTACCCGATCCTGCCCGAGCCACTGCCGCTCACCCTCCCGGCGGGCTGGACCGTCCCCGCATCCTTCGCCCCGGCGGCCGACCGCGCCTGGCACACCGCCGCCACGAAGGTCCGCACCCTCGTCGAACGCCATCCCGACCGGTTCCCCCTCTACACCCAGGGCGGCGCCTGGGCGGTGGACGCCGAGGCCTGGACCAACTGGTGCGAGGGCTTCCTCGGCGGACAGCTGTGGCTGCTCGCCCACCGCACCGGCGACCCGTGGTTCAGGGAACGGGCGGAGCACTACAGCCGGCTCGTCGAGCACCGCAAGGACGACCGGAGCGTGCACGACCTCGGGTTCCTGTTCTGGTCCACCTGGCGCCGCTGGCACGAGGCCACCGGCGATGCCGCCCATGACGACGTGGTCGTGCACGCCGGGCGCACGGCCGCGTCCCGCTTCAACGAGCGGGGCCGCTACCTGCCCAGCTTCCTCGCCCCCGACAGCCTCTTCATCGACATCATGATGAACGTCGGGATCATCTTCCATGCCGCCCGCCGCACCGGGGACCCGGATCTCGCCCGGATCGCCCACGAGCACTGCCTGACCACCCGCCGGGTACTGGTGCGCGGCGACGGCAGCGCCTCCCACGAGGGGATCTTCGACCTCACGGACGGCCGGTTCCTGCGGCAGACCACCCAGCAGGGCTGGTCCGACGACGGATCGTGGGCACGCGGCCAGGCCTGGGCACTGTACGGGTTCGGCACCGTCTACCGGCACACCGGCGACCGTCGCTTCCTCGACACGGCGCGTGCCTGCGCCGACTTCTACATCGAACGCACCGGAGACCGGCTCGTACCCCCGAACGACTGGGAGGAGCCGCACCCGGAGCGGCCCCACGAGTCGTCGGCGGCGGCCGCCGCGGCCGGCGGCCTGTGGCAGCTGGCCGGACTGGACCCGGACGGTGCCCGGGCCCGCGGCTACGCCGAGTACGCCGTACGCATCCTCACCCGGCTGTGCGAGGACGACTTCCTCGCCCATGACGACCCCACGTGGGAGGGCGTGCTCAAGCACGGCAGCTACCACGAGACCAAGGGTCTCGGCGTCGACGAGTCCGTGATGTGGGGGGACTACTGGTTCCTCGACGCCGTCGCCGCCGTCGCCGCCACCGTCGGCACCACCAACTGATCCAGCAGTACTTGGAGTTCCACACGCAACGAAGGGCCATGAGCCCTGCCCAAGGAGAGCCGCATCTTGAACACCCCCAGAAGGATCCGCCGTATACCCACCTGCCTCACAGCCGCCACCGCGGTGGCGGCCCTGTTCACCGTGTCCGCCTGTGGCAGCGGGAGCAGCTCCGCCCAAAGCGGCGGATCGAACGCCAAGCAGCTGGAGGTCTTCTCCTGGTGGACCTCCGGCTCGGAGGACGCCGCGCTGAAGGACTTGATCACCGGTTTCCAGAAGGCGAACCCGGGCGTCAAGGTCGTCAACGGAGCCGTCGCCGGCGGAGGGGGCGGCAACGCCCAGGCCGTGCTGCAGACCCGGCTGCAGGGCAGCAACCCGCCCGACACCTGGCAGACGCACCCGGGAGCGGCGATCGGCGAGTACACCAAGTCCGGCCTGGCCGCCGACCTGAGCTCGGTGTACCAGCAGGACGGCCTGTCCAAGGTCATCCCCGAGGAGCTCGTCACCTCGGTCAGCAAGGACGGCAAGATCTACGGCGTCTCCACCGGCGCCCACCGGGGCAACGAGCTCTGGTTCAACAAGAAGCTCACCGCGCGGGCGGGCGTCGACCTGACCGCGTCCACCACCCCCGCCCAACTCGTCGCCGCTCTCGGCAGGCTCAAGGCGAAGGGCATCACGCCGCTGTGCCTGGGCGGCAAGGACGCCTTCGCCACCGCCGAGCTGTTCGAGAACATCCTGTTGGGCGTGGTCGGCCCGAGCGGCTGGAACTCGCTGACCTCGGGGAAGACGGCCTGGACCGACGCCAAGGTCAAGCAGGCGGCCGGCTTGTTCAAGAAGGTGCTCCCGTACGCGGACCCGGACGCCTCCGCACTCACCTGGGACCAGGCCACCAAGCGGCTCGCCGCGGGTGACTGCGCCGTGGAGAGCATGGGCGACTGGGCGTACGGCGAACTCCTCAAGGACGGCGCGAAGGACGGCAGCGACTTCGGCTACGTCCCGCAGCCCGGCACCGACGGCACCTTCGTCGTCGTGGTCGACACCTTCGTGGTCGCCGAGAACGCCAAGCACAAGGACCTCGCCCTCAAGTGGGCCTCCGCGATCAGCTCGCCCGAGGTCCAGCTGGCCTTCAGCAAGGACAAGGGCTCGACGCCGATCCGCACCGACGTGCCCACCGACTCGCTGCCCGCCTACCAGCAGCAGGCAGCCAAGTCCTTCCGCGGCGACACCCTCGTGCAGTCGGTCGTGCACGGCGAGGCCATGAACCCGCAGTTCCAGCAGTCCTTCTTCGACGCCGTCACCCAGTTCGTCCAGTCCAAGGACGTCGACTCCTTCGTCGAGGCCCTGGCCACCGCGGCCAAGAGCTGACCCCAGTCCCGTACGGGTCCCCGGCGGCGGGCCCGGCCCCCCTGCCCGCCGCCCTACCCAGGAGGTCCCCATGCCGGTACTGACCCGGCCCGCCGCACCGGCGCCGCACACCACGAAAGAGCCACCCGCAAGAACCTCGACCCGGGCCTCATGGTGGCGGCAGCACCGCTTCGGCATCGCCGTTCTGACGCCCAGCCTGATCCTGGTCGGGATCTTCGTCTACGGCTTCATCGGATACTCGATCCGCGTCTCGGTGTCCAAGTGGCAGGGCCTGAACCCCGATCTGTCACCCCGTGACCCGCTCCACCAGACCTATGACGACATGTTCCGCACCCCGCGCTTCCAGGCGGACCTCAGGAACGTCACGGTCTTCACCCTGCTGTTCCTCACCCTGGCCGTCGTCGTCGGCCTGGTGCTCGCCCTGCTGGTGCACAACGCCCTGGCCGGCCGGACATTCTTCCGGGGCGTCTTCCTCTTCCCGTACGCCCTCTCGTTCATCGTCACCGGAGTGGTGTGGCGCTGGATCTTCACGCCGTCGACCGGCGCGAACCTGATCCTCCAGGGACTCGGCGTCCACCACGGACCGAAATGGATCACGGACCCGGCGGTGGCCGGCGACGTCTCGTCCGCCCTCGAACCGGTCCTGCCCGGCGGGCACTTCATCCAGGTCCAGCTCGGCATCCCCCTCGCCCTCATCCCGGTCGTCATCGCCGCGTCCTGGCAGCTGGGCGGCTTCGTGATGGCCAACTTCCTCGCCGCGCTGAGCGCCATGCCCGAGGAACTGCGCGAGGCGGCCAGCCTCGACGGCGCCGGAACGCTGCGCTACCACTGGCACATCGTCCTGCCCTGGCTCCGTCCGGTCACGGTGGTCGTGCTCATCCTTCTCGGCCACATCAGCCTGAAGTCCTTCGACCTCGTCTACGCGATGGTCGGCCAGGGACCCGGCTTCGCCACCGACGTACCCGGCATCTTCGTCTTCGACCAGACCTTCCGGGCCCTGCGCTACAACACCGGCGCCGCCGCATCCGTCGTCATGTTCCTGTTGTCGGCCGTCGTCATCGTGCCGTACCTCTACCGCAGCGTCATCAGGGAGAAGAACCGATGAGCACCGCCCCCCTCGCGGCTCCGCCACGGCGCCCCCGCATCCGGTACCCCGGGACCGGGCCCCTCGCCGGAGCCGTCGCCCTGATCCTGCTCTCCGCGCTCTTCCTGATCCCGGTCTACGTGATGGTGATGGCGGCGCTGAAACCACCGGTCCAGGCCGATGCCGTCCACATGTGGGAACTGCCCAAGAGCATCGACTTCAGCGGCGCCGAGCAGGCATGGGAGAAGCTGGCGCCCAACCTCCGCAACAGCCTGCTGATGGTCCTGCCCGCCACCGTGGTCTCCTCGCTGGTCGGCGCGCTGAACGGATACGTCCTGGCCAAACTCCCCTTCCGCGGCTCGAAGGGGCTGTTCGCGGCGATGCTGCTCGGAATGTTCATCCCCTACCAGGTGATCCTCGTCCCGCTGGTGCGCTTCCTGCAGTCGGTCGGCCTGTACGGGACCCTGGAGGGGCTGATCCTCGTGCACATCATCTACGGCATCCCGATCACCACACTGATCTTCCGCAACTACTTCAACCAGCTGCCGCACGAGATGGTCGAGGCCGCCCGGGTCGACGGCTGCTCCAACGCGGCGGTCTTCCTCCGGGTGATGCTGCCGCTGTCCCTGCCCGGATTCGTGGTCTGCGCGATCTTCCAGTTCACCAACATCTGGAACGACTTCATCTTCGGCATCACCGTCGTGCCGGACCCCACCCAGCAGCCCGTGACCGTGGCCCTGAACAACCTGGCCGGGAACTTCTCCGTGCAATGGAACAGCGTCATGGCCGGTGCCCTGCTCGCCGCGATCCCCACCGCCCTGGTGTACATCCTGCTGGGCCGGTTCTTCATCCGTGGCCTGACCGCGGGATCGGTGAAGTGACATGAGCGGCACAACCGATGTCTTCGGAGCGCGTTCCCCACGCGTGGTCGGCACGCCGGACGACGGCCTCGTGGAGTGTGACGTGGCTGTCCTCGGTTCCGGTATGGGCGGGGCCACCCTCGCCCACGCCCTGCGGGACTCCGGCGCCCGCGTCCTGGTCGTGGAGCGCGGCGACTTCCTGCCGCGCGAGGACGCCAACCGGTCACCGGCCGAGGTGTTCCTGCACGGCCGCTACAAGAACGCCGAGCAGTGGTACGACGCCGCCACCGGCCGGCCGTTCCACCCCGGCGTCCACTACTACGTGGGCGGCAACACCAAGGTCTTCGGCGCCTGCCTGCCCCGCTTCCGCGAGCAGGACTTCCACGCCGTCGAACACCACGACGGCGTCTCCCCGGCCTGGCCGGTCACCTACGCCGGCCTCGAACCGCACTACACCGAGGCCGAGCGCCTCTACCGCGTCCACGGCGAGACCGGCCACGACCCCACCGAGCCGTGGCGCTCGGGCGGCTTCCCCTACCCGGCACTGCCGCACGAACCGCCCGTCGCCCGGCTGGCCGGGGCGATGTCCGAGCAGGGGCTGAGGCCGTTCCCCATGCCGCTCGGTGTCGACCTGCGCGAGGGCGGCACCTGCGTCCGCTGCCGCACCTGCGACGGCTTCCCCTGCCCGTACGGAGCCAAGAGCGACGCCGAGACCTGCGCGATGCGGCCCGCGCTGAACAGCCCCACCGTACGGCTGCTCACCCGCACCACCGTCCAGCGGTTGCGGACGTCGGCCGACGGACACCGCGTCACCGAAGCTCTGGCCGTGCGCGACGGCAGCCCGATCCGCATCCGGGCCGGCCGCTTCGTCCTCGCCTGCGGCGCCGTCAACACCGCCGCCCTGCTGCTCGCTTCGGCCTCCGAACGCCATCCGCACGGCCTGGCGAACTCCTCCGGCATGGTGGGCCGGAACTACATGGTGCACAACAGCACCTTCCTGGTCGCCGTGAACCCTCGACGCCGCAACCCGGTCGTCTTCCAGAAGACCCTGGGCGTCAACGACTGGTACGGCCCCGGCCCGGGCACGCCCCACCCGCTGGGCAACGTGCAGATGCTGGGCAAGGTCCGGGCGCCCATGGTCAAGGGTGCCCGCCGATCCGTACCCCTGCCGGTGCTGGACTTCATGACCAGCCGCAGCATCGACCTCTACCTCACCTCCGAGGACCTGCCCGACCCCGCCAACCGCGTCACCGTCGGACCCGGCGGACGGATCGACGTGCACTGGCGTCCGAACAACCTGCACCCTCACCGCGAACTGGTGCGGCGGACCGTCCGCGTGATGCGACGGGCCGGCTACCCGCTGGTCTTCACCCAGCGCATGGGCATCGAGACCAACTCCCACCAGTGCGGCACCGCCGTGATGGGCGAGGACCCGGCGCACAGCGTGCTCGACCCGGACTGCCGCACCCACGACCTCGCCAACGTCTGGGCGGTGGACAGCTCCTGCTTTCCGTCCTCCGCCGCCCTCAACCCCGCTCTCACCATCGCCGCCAACGCCCTGCGCGTCGCCGCGAAAGGAAGCATCACCGCATGAGCCCCCATGCCCCCGCGGCCGTCCGCGTCCCGGCCGCTGCCGAGGCCGTGTTCGCCCGGATCCGGCAGGCCCGGATCGTCCCTGTCGTGCGTGTACGAAACGCGGCCGTGGCACTCGGCCTCGTCGACCGGCTCGCCGCCGCGGGCCTCGACGTCATCGAGATCACCACCACGATCGACGGCTGGGACGACGTCCTGCGCACCACGGCGGACACGCACCCGGACATCTGCGCCGGAGCGGGTACCGTCACCACACCGCGGCTCGCCCGGCAGGCCGCGGCGGCAGGCGCGCGGTTCTGCGTCAGCCCTTGCCTCGTACCGGCCGTCCGTGCCGAACTCAGCGGCACCGGTATCCCGTTGATCGAAGGGGGAGCCACCCCCACCGAGGTCCTCGGCGCGGCACAGCACGGAGTCGCGAAGCTCTTCCCCGCCCACCTGGGAGGGGTGGCCTACCTCCGCTCCCTGCTCGCGGTGGCGCCCGAGGCCCGCATCATGCCCACCGGCGGTATCCCGCTCTCCGAAGTCGGTGGCTGGCTCGACGCCGGCGCCTTCGCCGTCGGCGTGGGCAGCGATCTGACCGCGCCCGGCGACATCACCGCCCGAGTCGGCGAGGTGCTCGGCCGATGACCCGAGTGCTCTGCGTCGGCGAGTGCATGCTCGAACTGACCCACCTGGACTCCACCACCGCCCGGCTGGGCGTCGCGGGGGACACCTACAACACCGCGGTCTACCTCCGCCGCGTGGCCCACCTGCTGCACGCCGAGACCGAAGTCGGGTATCTGACCGGGCTAGGCACCGACGAGTACAGCGCCGGCATACGCACCCGTTGGATGGCGGAAGGCGTGACCGACCGATCGCTGCCGGTTCAGGACCGCATGCCCGGCCTGTACACCGTGCGGGTCGACGAAAACGGCGAACGCCGATTCGCATACTGGCGTTCCGACTCCGCGGCCCGCACGCTCTTCGCCGGCACCGACTGGGCCGAGCACATCACCGGCGACCTGATCCATCTGTCCGGGATCACCGTGCAGATCGCCTCCCCGTCCGCCCGCCGAGCGCTGTCGGCCCGACTGCGGAAACTGCGCCGGGAGGGCGCACTGGTCAGCTTCGACACCAACTACCGCCCCGCCGGCTGGGACTCGCCCCGGACGGCGGCGGACGTGATGGACCGGTTCGCCGCACTCGCCGACATCGTCTTCGCCTCCTGGGACGATGAGACCGCCCTGCACGACAGTCCGACCCCGGATGCCGCCGCCCACCGGCTCGCCGCCCTCGGACCCCGCGAGGTCATCGTGAAGACAGGGGCGGACGGCGCCCACCTCCTCACCGGCAGCCAGCTCCATCACACGCCCGCCGCCGTTCCGGCCCGCGTCCTGGACACGACAGCCGCCGGCGACGCCTTCGCCGGCGCCTACCTCGCCGCCAGAATCACCGGCACCGCCCCCGCCGAAGCCCTCACCACCGCACACCAGGTCGCCGCGGTGGTGGTCGCCCACCCCGGCGCGATCACCCCCGAGCACGTTCCGCTGCTGCCGGCCGGGTGACGAACCCCGCCCGCTGTTCCAGTCCGCCTCGGGGGCGTTCTTGAAGAACCATCACGATCGGCACGGATCCGCCGGTCCGGTCTACCCGGCTGATCCGGGGCAACGACGGACGGACGAGGTCTTCACGGCCGTGGCCGCCCACGCCGTTGCGGCCGGCCGTTCCCTGTCCGCCGCAGATTTCGATGCCCCACCCCTCAGGGCCGGGGCCGACGGTGCGACCGGCGAGCGCGCCATCGAGCTGCTCGCCGGGCTCCGGACACCCTTCGCCCACGGCCGTGACGGACAAGCCGTCAACCCCCTCGGCTCCGAGCCTGCGAGGGCGGTCGGTCCAGCCGCCGCCTCTTCCAGCCGAGCAGGGAACTGCGCCATGCGCTGATCGTCCTCGCCGAACGCTCGCCGATACCGTCCCCCACGTGCGGGGACGCCTTCCGCCGGGCAGCCGGGACCAGCCCGCCGCAGTGATCACCGACATCGGACCGGCCTCCCGGGTGATGGATCCCTCACGGACTCCCTGCGGGGAGGAGTGGACCTGCCACCTCACCGAGGCCGATCGTGGGTGACATGAACGATCACCCCAGTGCACCTGCCGACCCTGCCGGTTCCGCACAAGCCATCCCCGCCCCCGCACCCAACCGCCCGCACGATGCGGGATCGCCACGGCCGAGCTCAGCCACGGGTTCGCCGGATGCCGTGAGTGACGTGCCCCTGGCCGAGGAGGCCGGCGAGGTCCGCCGTTTCTGGAGCCGGCTCGGTCTGCCCGGCCTGGTCGATGTCCACACGCACTTCATGCCCGAGCGCGTCCTGCGCAAAGTCTGGGACTACTTCGACTCACTCGGACCGCTGACGGGTGGGCGCGAGTGGCCGATCACCTACCGGGAGGAGGAGGCGGAACGGACATCCCTGCTCCGGAAATTCGGCGTGCGGGCCTTCACCGCGATGCTCTACCCGCACAAGCCGGGCATGGCCCGGTGGCTGAACGGCTGGGCCGCCGACTTCGCCCGCCGCACCCCCGACTGCCTGCACACCGCCACCTTCTACCCCGAGCCGGGCGTCGGGACATACGTCCGGGAGGCCGTCGAGTCGGGCGCGCGCGTCTTCAAGGCACATGTACAGGTGGGGGCGTACGACCCGGCCGACGAACTCCTGCAGCAGACATGGGGATTGCTGGCCGAGGCGCGGATCCCCGTGGTGATCCACTGCGGCTCCGGGCCCGCCCCCGGCAAGTACACCGGCCCCGAGCCGATCGCGCGGGTGCTGGCGCGGCATCCCCGGCTGCGACTGGTCATCGCGCATCTGGGGATGCCCGAGTACGAGGAGTTCCTCGGCCTCGCCGAGCGGTTCGGGGAGGTGCGGCTGGACACGACGATGGCGTTCACCGACTTCGCCGAGGGGCTCATGCCGTTCCCCCGCCGGGCCCTGCCCCAACTCGCCGGGCTGGGCGACCGCATCCTGCTCGGCTCCGACTTCCCCAACCTCCCCTATCCCTACGTGCACCAGCTCCATGCCCTGGAGCGGCTGGATCTTGGACAGGAGTGGCTGCGGGCGGTGTGCCACGACAACGCGGCAGAGCTGTTCGGCCTGTGAAGAGGGAGCTGTCCGGGGAGGATGGTTCGAAGGAGCCCCACAGCCGCCGGCGCCGAGACGCCGTCCGTGTCACAGCAAACGTGCCTCGCGCCCCACCGTCCCTCCAGCGGCAGCCTGGTCCACCGCTCGACCGTCGCCGATGTCCCGGCAGGCCCGCTGGAACAACTCAGCGTCCGTCCGATCCGCTCATGCCCGATGTACCTTTTGGCGCATCACGCGCGCCAGGCGTCGGCAAGCAGTCCGAAGACCACCTCGTCGACGAATCCGCCGTTGGCCCACGCGGAACTGCGCAGCTTCCCTTCCTGGGTGAACCCGGCTCTGGAAGCTGCGCGAATCATCGCGGTGTTGTCGGCAAGCGTTTCGAGTTGCAGCCGGTGCAGTCCCCGCACCGCGAAGCCGTAGTCGCACAGCACCCGGAGGACATCGACGGCGAGCCCCCGCCGACGGAACATCGGCCGCAGGGAGATACCCAGATGCGCGCTTCTGTTGTGGGTGTCGATGCCCCACAACAATGCCTCCCCCGCCAACTTGTCGTCCTCCTCGAGGGAGACGACGGAGAAGCAGGCAGCCTCGTCGCCGGGATCAGCAACGGCATAGGGCGACGCCGCGGAGCCCGGCGCGATGGGGCGCCAGGGCCGCGAGTCGGCCCTCGATCTCGTCACCACGTCGTCGTACAGCTCGGCCTGCAGGACGGGGACGTCCGCCTCATGCCGGGCCCGGAGCCCGATCCTGGAACCTCGAAGCATGGGTTGTTCCTACTCAACTCGCTCCAGGCCATCAACTCCATTTCACGATGGCCGACGGGCCTGAGCCGAAGCCTGTGGCCGACCGCGATTCCGCACCCCGACGCTCTGGTCCCTCTTCGTCCTCTACGGCAGGCCGGCGTGGTTCGCCATCACGCGCAGCGCCTCGTCCAGTGCCTTGCGTTGCTTCGCCGTCAGGCCGGCCACGATCTCCTCGTCCAGGGCCCGCGCCATGGACGTGCAGCGGTCCAGCAGGCCACGCCCCTGCGCTGTGAGTGTCAGTACCTGTCGTCGGCGGTCCTGCGGATCCCGGACCCGCCGAACCGCGCCGAGCCCCTCCAGGTGGTCGGCCAGCGACACCATCAGGCTGGGCGCGACGTTCATCCGCGCGGCCAGTTCCTGCTGGGAAGCCACGGCAGCATGGCTGAGCGCGGCCATCAGGCCCACGTGCTTGGGCTTGAGGCCCAGCCCCTCGAGCTCCCGTGCGAACCGGTCGGTGACCACCGTGCCGAGAGTGCCGAGCCTGAACACCACGGTCGAGGTCAGGCCGGTGGCATCGCCGGGCCCCGCCTCGTTGACATCGCTCATGCCGAGAATGGTAGCCTAAAAAAACCATTCATGGTCAGAATGATTCACGGGGAGACGTAACTATGAGTCCATCCACCGTCCGGGCCGTCCTCGTGGCCGCCAACAGCCTCGCCTCCCTCACCTCGGCCGGCTTCTGCATCGCCGGAATGATCAGGCCCGGCCTCGCCCTGCCCAAGGGCATGGCCGTCAACGGCGGCACACACCTCTACGCGAACGCCTACGGAGCCCGGGCCATCCCCCTCGCCGCCGTCACCCTCGCCCTGTTCGCTGTGGGCGACCGGTCCACCGTCGCCCCCGTTCTCGCCGTCGCAGGCCTGGCCCAGACCGGCGACTTCGCGATCGGCTTGCAGCAGCGCAACAACGGCATGGCCATCAGCGCCGGCCTCCTCGGTGTTCTTCACCTTGCGTCAGCCTGGTGGTTTCACATGCGCTGAACACCCAGTGGCGAACTCGGCCGGTCGTCTCAGCTGCTGCTCCTACCCGGTTCCTCGCCCACACGGTCCACCACGGCGCGCTGGAGTACCGCGGTGGTCTCTATCACGCTGCCGGCCTTGCCGATCACCGTGTCCTCCAGCGTGACGTCGCGGAAGCCGAGGAAGGCGTACGTGGACCTGTCGAAGATCCACTCCTGCCGGTCTTCGGCCTGACCGTCCAGGGTGATCGCGACACCGTGCCGGCCTGCGGCGTCCACCGCGTCGGGGATCACCGTGGTGCCGGGGATCCGGGCGGCGACACGGTAGAGGAACGCCGTGGTCTGCGGGTCCACGGACTCCTGGAGCATGCCGCCGAGATACTCGAAGACCCACGGCATGTTCACGGAGGGGCGCCTGTTCCCCTTGGTGTTCTCCGCGTTGTCCATCTGCCTCTGCCAGTCGGCCTCGATCGCCCGAAGCGCCGCGGCCGGGTCGCGAGGAAGGGCGGCCAGGTCCTCGAAGGGGCTCAGCGTGTGCCCGGGGCCTCCGATCGTTCCCTCCCCGGGGCCGGGGAAGTCGAGGCGTTCGGGGGCCCTGTCGCCGTACGCCTGGGCGCCGCCCTGGCTCCGCGACCAGGGAATCCACTCCCGAAGGCTCTCCAACTTCGTGAGCTTTTCAGCGGCCTTGGAGTACTTCTTGTGCACATGGCCGTGCTTGTCGGTCCACTCCGCCTGGAGGGGGTTGTCCCTTCCGGCGGACACGCTGCGGATGTACACGTACTGGTGGTGGCCGACTTTGACGGCCGGAGCGCGGGAGACCACGGCGGCGGCGTTCTCCAGCAGCACCGACGCCTTGGAGGGGGCCGGCCGCGCGACGTCGGCGTGCCGGCTGTGGTGGCCGACGCCGGCGGTGAGGACCGCGGCCGCCACGGCGGCCGCGGCGAGCGGGGCGAGGACCGGCACCCAGCGCCTCCTTCGACGTCTCGGCGCCGCAACGGCGTCCGCGGCGGCGGCCTCGGGGCCGGCCGCGGGTACGGACTGGTGGATCTCGCTCATCAGGTGCTCCTTGAGGACGCGCAGGCGGTCATCGGGCAGATCCCGGGCAGCCGGGGCCGGCAGCAGCCGGGCCGCGTCCGCGCGCTCAGCGGACGCTGTTGCGTCGAAGCCGTCGTCGTGAGGCGTCTTGGCGTTCATCGGATCTGCTCCTGGATCGACCGGGCCGCAATCGCGCGGCCACCCTGTTGCTGTCCGGAACGGGACGCCGGTTCCGTCCTTTCGGAAGCGAGTTCCTCGTCCGTCAGTTGCCGCAACCGGCGCCGGGCACGGGAAAGGCGGGAGCGGATGGTGCCGATCGGCACGTCCAGCGCCTCGGCCGCCGCCGCGTAGTCGAGCCCGGCCCACACGCACAGCGCGAACACCTCCCGCTCGCCGCGACGCAGCCTCCGCAGCGCCCGCTGCGCTGCGGCCAGTCGCCCGGCGTCCTCCATCCGTTCGACGACCTCGTCCGCGAAGTCCGGGGCGGTGTCGTGCGGCGGGACACGGCTGAGGGCGGCCTGGTAGCGGCGAGCGGCCCGCGTGGTGTTGCGCAGCACATTGGTGGCGATGCCCAGCAGCCACGGCAGCAGGCCGTCGCCTTCGGGCCGCACCGTCTCGCGCAGCCGCCACGCCTCCAGGAAGGTCAGCGACACCACGTCCTCGGCCGTCGCCCAGTTCCCGGTGACCCGGACCGCGTACCGGTGCACCGTCTGCGCATGTTCGTCGAATATCGACCCGAATGCCTCCGGATCACCGGAGCGCAGCCGGGCGCGCAAGGAGAGTTCCACGTCTGATCCTGTCCGCGCGCGCCACCGGGTTCCCTGAGATCTCCCTGACCCGGGTCACGCCTGTGGACTGTAGCGAATCGGTGCAACTCCGGTCATGGAAGAGTTCACCCGTGACCAGTGAGAAGTGAGCGATGCCATCGGCTGCTGGGTCCCACCGCCCGCGCAGTACGCCACGAACCCTTCGCCGCGGGCCGGCCTGCCAGGCGAACCCCCGCGCCACCCCTCCGAGTTCGACCGGCTGCTCCTGGACCCCCTTGCCGCGCAGCCGCGCACCCTCGTCCTGGACGAAGCACAATGGCTCAACCGGGAGACCTTCGAATACTTCCGGTTCGCCTGGCACACCCCCTCCACCCGGATCGCCATCCAACGGAGAAGGAAGTTCAGCAGGACATCCCGCACCATCAGGCTCCGTAGTCCTGCCTGGGACACCAGGGAGCAAGTAACCAGGCGACAATCCAGCGCATGGATGACGCGTTCACACTGCTTCGGCGGGCTGCCGACCTACTGCCCGAGGACGCCGCGGCGCAGAACGGCCAGACGGTCGGAGATGTTCGTGAGGAGATCGAGTTCCAGGAATGGGAGACGGCGCTCGACGTGCTGATCGAGATCGCGGAAGTCCATCCGGTGTCCACCGCCTTCTGGGAGATGCTTGCCGAGGCCGCTCGGCAGATGATGCTCGTCCGCAGTCGCAGTTGGTGCGAGTGGCGGGGCCGGGAAGTCGAGCACGGCACCATCCGTGCGGCGCTGACCCTGCTGGGCGCCGACGAGGGCGGACGGCAGAGTGCCTTCTCAGGGGACGGTCGGCTCAGGCCTTTGTGGGACATCGGTAACCGCACCGCAGACGGACAACGAGACCTGAACATCGCAAGGCTTTGGGCTGAGTTCGCGCCGCGACTCGGCCCTGGGGAGACAGCTCGCGTTCGCCTGGCTCCCCTGCAGCCCGAGCAGTGGCGGCATCTGGGGCCCGGTGATGTGATCACCATGCACGAGGCCCAACCTGTCGTAGGCATCGCTGAGATCGTCGAGGTTCTGCCACCTCACGTTTGGGGCGGCTGGACAGCCAGGTGCGCGGGCCCGCGTCCCACGGTCGTCAGCCGTCGCCGAGCCTCGGGCTGAGACGGCAGACGCTGGTTCGGAAGTCGGGCATCCGAGGTGGACTTGGTGTGCCTGGCCGTGGTGTCGCGCATGGTGGCGAGCGTCGTTCGAGGTCCGGGTGCGCTGTCAGCGATCACGATCGATGCCGCATGGCCGGGCCTGGGAGGTGTCTCAAGTGGCCGAGTCGCAAACGCACCATTCCCCGCTTACCTGGAGTACACCCCCGGTGTATGCCCGAACGCGCGGCGGAAGACGTCGATGAACGCGCTGGTGGACGACCATCCGCATTGGTTCGCGACCTTGGTCACCGGCGTGTTGTGGGCCAGTAGGACCAAGGCGTGGTGAAGGCGCAACTGGGTGCGCCACTGGGGAAAGGTCATGCCGAGGTCGTTACGGAACAGCCGGGACAGTGTGCGGTCGCTTGCCCCGACCCGGCGTCCGAGTTCGGCGAGTGTGCGGTTGTCTGCGGGATCCGAGCGCAGGATGTCGCACACGGTCCGCAGCAGGGGAGCGGTCGGTGTGGGCAGATG
Source organism: Streptomyces sp. NPDC058964 (assembly GCF_042741275.1). Lineage (NCBI taxonomy): Bacteria > Bacillati > Actinomycetota > Actinomycetes > Kitasatosporales > Streptomycetaceae > Streptomyces > Streptomyces sp. NPDC058964. The sequence continues at coordinate 29,137 of NZ_JBHYKH010000002.1, read as the reverse complement.
CAGCGGCTGCTGGACCGAGGCCCGTAGCTGGTCGAGTAGCACCGCGCGCAAACGCGTACGCTCGGGGCTGTCGTCGTTCTCGGTGTGGGTATAGGCGATGAGCAGTTCGCGCAGCAGCGGACTCACGGAGAGCACGGTGGGGGCGTCGAGGCGGAGGGGGTTCTGCCGCGCGGGCAGCCCTACCAGGTGCAGTTCGAGGTCGCCGTGGGCCTGGTGGGCATGGACCGTTCCGGCCGGCACCCAGATGGCACGCGTTGCCGGGGCGACCCAGGTGCCGGTGCTGGTGGTGACGGACAGGACTCCGCGACCCGCGTACACGATCTGGTGCTCGTCGTGCCGGTGGGCGTCGATCTCGGCGCCGGACGCCAGCCGCTGGGTGCGGGTGGGCGCTATGGGCTCGTGGCGGACTTCAGTCATTGTCTGGCAGTTTATCGGAAGCGCGACCGGGCGCTGAGCGCTGACGATAACGAGGTGCGAAGAAACTCCTCGATCACCCTGCTGTCCATCGGTCATGCCTGCGTCGACCTCTACCAGGGCGCTGTGGCCTCCCTCGTGCCGTATTTCGTTGCCGAGCGCGCCTATAGCTACGCCGCCGTCTCGGGCATCGTGCTCGCCGCCTCCGTGCTCTCGTCGGTGGCGCAACCGGTGTTCGGTGTGCTGACCGACCGCTGGGGCATGCCGTGGCTCCTGCCCCTGAGCACCCTGCTGGGAGGCGTGGGCATCGCGCTGAGCGGAGTGAGCGACTCCTACCCGCTGACGCTGGCCGTCGTCGCGGTGTCCGGGGTGGGCGTCGCCGCCTACCACCCGGAGTCCGCCCGGGTGGCCCGGCTTGCCAGCCACGGCAGTCACAGCGCGATGGGATGGTTCTCACTGGGTGGCAACCTCGGCTTCGCGACGGCTCCGGTCATGGTCGCCGCCGTGGTCGCCACCGGAGGACTGCGTCTGACGCCGTTGCTCGTGGTCCCGGCGGTCGTCGGCGCCGCGCTGTGCCTGCCCGTGCTGCGGGCCCTGGGGGCGCAGCAGGCCAGTGAGGCCGGCAAGGCGGTGGCGGGCAAGGACGACACCTCGTCGTTCATACGGCTGTCGCTCGCGGTGGTGTGCCGCTCCATCGTCTTCATCGGCCTGAGCACGTTCGTCTCGTTGTATACGACCCAACGGATGGACGGCAGCAAGGCCGCGGGCACGGCCGCACTGTTCCTTCTGTACCTCGGCGGTGCGGTGGGCAGCGTACTGGGCGGTTCGCTGGCCGGCCGCTGGGACCGGGTCACCGTTTCCCGCTGGTCCTATCTGCTGACCGCGGGATCGGTTGCCGGCCTGGTGTTCATACCCGGCCCAGCCCTCTATCTGTTCGTCATGCTGACTTCGGCCGGCCTGTACGTGCCGTTCTCACTGCAGGTCACGCTCGGCCAGGACTACCTGCCCTCCCGTGTCGGCACCGCCAGCGGAATCACGCTCGGCCTCACCGTGAGCGTAGGTGGCCTGGTCAGCCCGCTCATCGGGAGTGTCGCCGACAAGACCTCGCTGCAGACCGCTCTGGCCCCACTGATCCTGATGCCCGCACTCAGCTGGCTGTTGTTCCGCACGCTTCCTGAACCCGCTGTGCCACAGTCCGTGGACGCGGCACCGAAGGGAGAAGACACCGATGTCGCGCACTCTCCTGCCCAGCCCGGTCTCCGCTGACGAACCGAAATCCCCTACCCGCCCGGACGCCGGTGCCGGCAACCCGGGGGACCCGACACATCAGGAGGAGTGCTGCCCACTGCGTGCCTGGGGCTGCACGGCCTCCATCGACGGACCGACGTGGCGTCTGCTGTCCGCGCACTCGACCTCCCGCGGCGAGGTCGAGTACTGCAAGTGCGACTGCAATGCCATCGTGATGCTTTGCCAGGGCGAGGTAGCCGCCCTCACCTGCCCTCCGCCCGACCGTACTCAGCGGAAGCCCTGAAAGGCGCAAGGCTTCGCCGATACGCCGCGACGTCCGCTCAAACATTCCAATGATCACACCCGAGGTCTCGCTATGTGAGATGTTCCGAGGACTGCCCGGTGTGACAATGACGGACGCATATTGATGGCTCCGGGTCGATACGCAGTGGATCGGGGGTCATCTCTTTTGCATGCCCGCGTAGTGGATTCCCTGTGTTTCTCGGCCTGTTGGTCACGGATGAGAAACAGCCAGGCGGCTTGATTTCCATCTGGTTACGAAAGATCTTCGGTACGTATGTTGTCGGTGCAACCGTCAGGCATATGCACGACGGCTTGCAGGACAGTCGACAACCCGAGGGAGCGGTATGCACGTCAGCATGTGTGCGGCAGGCCAGTTGTACGATTTCTCAGCCAAGGTGAGTGACACTCAGGAAGCGTTCCGAGCGCAGCTCGGACTGCTGGGCCCCTTACGCCTTACGTCCGACGAAATAGACGAACCCATAAGCGTCGCGCCCAAAATACGTACGGTACTCGCGATGCTGTGCATGCACCCGGACCAGGCGGTGCCGGTCTCCGCGCTGACCCGCGAACTCTGGGCCGAGGAGCCGCCGGTGACTGCCGCGCGGACCCTGCAGACCTACATCCTCAACATTCGCAAACTGCTGTCCAAGGTCACCGCCCTCAAGCCGGCGGACATCGCGGACCAGATACTGGTCACCCAGGACAACGGCTACAGCCTGCGCAGCTCCGACCTGCGACTGGACTGGCTGGATTTCTTGCGGCTGGCCGACCACGGCCGTGCGAGCCCGCGGGCCGGCGACAGCCACACCGGGATCCGGGAACTGGAGGAAGCGCTGGGCATGTGGCGCGGCAGTGTCCTCTCGGACGTACCCACCGGCACGGTGCTCGAGGCGCGCAAGCGGATGCTGGAGGAGCGTCGGCTGGACACGATCGAGGTGTTGATCGATGCCCGGATAGGGGCCGGTCTGCACCAGCAGGTGATCGCCGAACTCGCCTCACTGACGAGCGAGCACCCATTTCACGAGGGACTGCATGCCCAGTACATGCGAGCCCTCGCGCTCAACGGACGACGTGCCAAAGCCCTGGAGGTGTTCGGCCGGTTGCGCTCTCGGCTGAAAGAGGAAATCGGAATCGAGCCGGGCTATCCGTTGCATCAACTCCAGCACAAAATCCTCAACTCGCATACGGCGGCACACGCTTCACTTGCCGTCAGCTGACCCTCCCTCCTACCCGGTGCGGATTCGGCGCTCATCAACCTGTGCCGGCGGATATCCCGACGGTGCGCTGCAGCCCTGACGCTCAGCGGCCAGGTCGCGGTGTCGGTGCGATCACAGGAATTCGAAGGGCCTGCCCTCCTGGGGGCAGGCCCTTCCGCATGCGGCGAACCGGATGGGCCATGCACCCGCCAGAGCATTGCCACCAGGCTCTTGAGTGTTTCTCGTCGTCGGTCTCGACAGGCCGATGCCACCGTGAACGCGCAGGGGCAAGGCACCTCTCGCGCCTCGCCCCGCAGCACCTACGCGGCTGGAGCGGGTCCCCGGTCCTTGCCGACCGGCTCTCATCTGTTCGAAGGGAAGCACATGGCTGGCTGGAGGGGACGTGCGACCGGCCCGACACGAGTTCCCCTGATCGGCCGACACCACCGGCGGCGCGTTCCCGTACCTCTGCGGCGCCGGCCCTCGCGTCGCCCGGCACGGAACCGATCCGCGAGGAACCACCACCGGCACATCGCCGCACCACCCGCTCCGTCGGTCCCGAACCCCTTCGGCGCGGACCGGTGCCGGTCCACACTGATGAACGGAAGCGAAGACAACTCATGACCGTCATCACCGCGGCGCACGAACTCCTCGACAGCGACGTGTACATCGATCTGCGGGCCCGCCTGGGGCTCCCGCTGCACCTCAAGTGCGAAGGCTTCAACTTCGCAGGCTCGATCAAGATCCAGCCTGCCGCCCAGATGGTCGAGAGCGCGCAGCGCGACGGCCTGATCGGGCCCAACTCCGTCTTGATCGAGTCCTCCTCCGGCAACCTCGGGGTGGCGCTCGCCGTGATCGCGGCCTCCAAGGGGCTCAGATTCATCTGTGTCACCGATCCCAACTGCAACCCGGCCACCACAGCGCTGATCCGGGCCCTCGGTGGCGAGGTCGTCGTCGTGGACCAACCCGACGCCTCCGGCGGCTACCTCGCCGCCCGCAAGACCTACGTCCGCAACAGTTGCGCGCAGAACCTGAACTACGTATGGCTCAACCAGTACGAGAACCCCGCGAACTGGATCGCACACTACGAGACCACCGCGACCGTCATCGCCAAGGACTTCCCCGACCTCGACGTCCTCTTCGTCGGAGCGGGTACCGGCGGCACCCTGATGGGCTGCGCCCGCTACTTCCGTGAACACCGGCCGCAGACCCACATCGTCGCGGTCGACAGCGTGGGCTCCGTCAGCTTCGCCGGCACCCCCGGACCACGCCACATCCCCGGGCTCGGTGCCAGCGCGCCGATGCCGCTGATCGACCCCGGCCTCGTCGATGAGGTCATCCGCATCCACGAGGTCGACACCATTCACACCTGCCGCAGGCTCGCCGCCTGCGGCCTCCTCCTCGGCGGCTCCTCAGGAACGGTGATCAGCGCCGCGACACAGTGGTTCGCCCAGCACAGTGACACCGTGCACACGGCCGTGGCCATCGCGCCGGATCTGGGCGAGCGCTACCTCAACACGATCTACAACGACACCTGGGTCGGCCACCACTACGGTCAGGACGACCTGCACAAGATCCTGGAGACATCTTGAGCGATCAGGCCAGCATCCCCGACTTCTGCGTCGTCCCGGGCAGCACCGTGCACCAAGTGCTGGACGGGCGGCAGCGGGAGATCATAGACCTCGTCGAAGGCGCCTACCGCCTGCACGGGGAAGGCCGCACGATCAATCCCCCCTCCTACTTCCTGCGGTTCCCCGACCGGCCCAGCGCCCGTATCATCGCGCTGCCCGCCTCGGTCGGCGGGAGCCGGCCTGTCGACGGCATCAAGTGGATCTCCAGTTTTCCCACCAACCTCGACCGCGGCATCCCCCGTGCCTCCGCGGTGCTGATCCTCAACGACCCCGTCACCGGCTATCCGTACGCCTGCCTGGAGAGCTCGATCATCAGCGCCGTGCGTACGGCCGCCTCCGCCGCGGTCGCGGCCCGCGCGCTCGGCACCGACCGGCCCGCGCCGCGGCGCGTCGGCTATCTCGGCACCGGCCTCATCGCGCGGTACGTGCACTCCTATCTCTCCACGCTGGACCAGAACCCACAGGAGATCGCCGTCCACGACACCTCCGCCGAGTACGCCCGCGCCTTCGCCGACCACCTGAACCGCCAGCCGGAGAGCGCACCGGTCCGCGTCCTGGACTCGGCGGAGGATCTGGTCCGCTCCTGCGACGTCATCGTCTGTGCCACCACGGCGGCCACGCCGCACCTGCTCGAACCGGCCTGGTTCGCCCACCACCCGCTGGTGCTGCACGTATCGCTGCGTGACCTTGGCACGGACGTCATCCTCGACAGCTGCAACGTGGTGGACGACATCGGGCATGTCCTCAAGGCGAACACCTCGGTCCACCTCGCCGAACAGCACACCGGCGCACGCGACTTCCTGGACGGCACCTTGTACGACGTACTCACCGGCGCCGTGAAGGCACCGGCCGACCGCACGGTGGTCTTCTCCCCGTTCGGGCTCGGCGTCCTCGACCTGACGGTCGGTGAACACGTGCACGCTCACGCCCGCGAGAAGGGCTGGCTGACACCGGTCGACGGATTCTTCCACGACCTCGACCGGCACAGCACCCCGCTGCCGGAGCGGAGGCAGCGATGACAAGCACCGCCGCGGACTCGAGCCCGGTGTCGATGAGGGCCGAACTGCCGCTGACTCCCGGCGCCGCAGCCCGGGCCCGAGAACTCGCCCTGCGCCATGTCCGTGCGCACGACAACGCGACCGCTCTGCTCGACCACGTCCTCGGCCACGCCGAACGAGACCCGGACCGGCCGGCCGTCATCGACGGCGAGCGGACCCTGAGCTACCGGGACCTGCTCGGCCGTACCGCGGTCATCCGGGACGCCCTGCGCGCCGCCGGGGTGGGGGCCGGTGACGTCGTCGCCGCGGTCGGTGTTCGCAGCGCCGAGACCCCGGCCGTCTTCCTCGCCCTGGAGGCCCTGGGCGCCTCCTACCTGCCGATCGACCCGAACTGGCCGGAGGTCAGAGTCCGGGACGTGCTCGGCCGCAGCCGGGCCAGGCTGCTTGTGGACTACTGCGGCGACGGCGGCACCGCACATGCCGCCCGGGCAGCAGCCGCCGACACAGAGACAGGGGTCCTGCCCCTGCCTGGCGGGAACGAGGGCGCCGCGCCCCTGGACCGCGGCGGCGACCGTTCCCACGAGGTCCGGTACACGATCTTCACCTCGGGCACCACCGGCCGGCCCAAGGGCGCCACGGTCGAACACCAGGGCATGCTCAACCATCTCTGGGCCAAGGCGACCGACCTGGCGCTGGGGCCGGACGATGCGGTCGCCTTCACCGCTCCGCTGGTCTTCGACATCTCCGTCTGGCAGATGCTGTGCCCGCTGCTCGTCGGCGGACGCGTGGTCGTGGTCGGCGACGACGCCATGCGGCTTCCCCGCTGGCTCATCGGTGTCCTCGATGCCGGAGCCGTCACGGTCGTGGAACTCGTCCCCACCGTCATCGGATGGCTCGCCAACGACCTGACCCGCCGCAGCGAAGGCGGGCTCCCCGCACTGCGCTGGCTCCTGTCCACCGGGGAGGAGCTGTATCCGGCCGTCGCGGAGCGTGTGGCGCACACCCTGCCCCATGTGTCCCTGGTCAACGCCTATGGCCCCACGGAGTGCTCCGACGACGTGACGCACCACGTCGTGACGCCCACCGACCTGGCCGGCCCGCGGTTGCCCGTGGGCGGCCCGATCGCGAACACCGCGCTGCACGTCTTGGTCCAGGACGCGGACGGCAGCCCGTGGCGAGCGGCGGAACCGGGGGAGAGCGGTGAACTGTTCGTCGGCGGCACGGGCGTGGGTCTCGGCTACCTCAACGACCCCGCCACCACCGACCGGGCCTTCTTCCGCGACCCCTTCGACCCGGACTCCGCCACCGGCCGTCTGTACCGGACCGGAGACCTCGCCCGGGTCGAGAACGGACTCCTGTACTACCTCGGCCGCAGCGACCGGCAGGTCAAGGTGTCCGGCGTCCGCATGGAACTCGGCGAGATCGAGGTCGCCCTGAGCCGGCACCCGGCCGTGGAACAGTGCGCGGTCGTCGTCTCCGACCAGGGCGAGCACGGCGAACTCCTCGCCCACTACAGCCTGCGGACCCCCGTGTCCTCGTCGGCGCTGCAGGACGCGCTGAGCGCGGCACTGCCGACCGCGATGGTGCCCCGGCGCTGGCAGCAATGGGACACGCTGCCCCTGACCCACAACGGAAAGATCGACCACCGCGCGCTGCACACGTCCACCGCCCACCGGAATGAGGCCTCGTGACGACCCCGACAGAGAAGACCGCACCAACGGAGTCGTCCGCGGCGGTGCGCGAGACGGCGGCGACCGGCATCGCCGAGCGCGTCGCCGCCGTGGCCCGGGTGGCCCAGGAGCACCTGGAGCGAACCGACCGCGACGCCGTCTTCCCCGAGCACGCTCTGCAGGAGATGCGGCGTACCGGTCTGCTCGGGCTGCTTGTACCGGCCGAGCACGGCGGATGCGGAGGCACGCTCACCGACCTCGTCGACGCCGCCATGGCCCTCGGCCGCGTGGACATGTCCGTGGCGATGATCTTCGCCATGCACTGCCAGCAGTCCGAGGCCATCATCCGGTACGCCGCCGCACCGCTCCGGGAGGAGTTGCTCGCCCGACTCGCCGCCGGCGACCTGTACCTCGCCTCGGTGACCACCGAACGGGGCAAGGGCGGCCACCTGTTCCGCTCGTACGCTCCCTTGCGCGAGACCGACGACACCCTGGAGGTCGACCGGGTCGCACCGATCGTGACGGGCGGCACCGCGGCGGACGGTTTCCTCATCACCATGCGCAGCCCGCACGCGACTGCCGACCACCACGTCTCCCTGGTCTATGCCCACCGGCACCAACTGCGTGTCGAAGGCAGCGGTGACTGGTGCCCGATGGGCATGCGCGCCAGTCACAGCCTTCCGCTCACTCTCACCGGCACCATTCCCGGACACCAGGTGATCGGTGAACACGGCGCCTTCCACCGCATCGCCCAGTACGTGTTCGGGCCGCTGGCCCATATCGGTTGGTCGGCGGCATGGCTGGGCACGGCGGCCGGAGCCCTTTCCCGAGTCCTGCGGCTGCTGCGCGACCCGGCCGGCCGCAAGAGCTTCGACCTGGGATCGCAGCTGCTGATGACCCGGCTCTCCCGGGCCAGGCAGCGGCTCGACACGGTCCACGCCCTGCTGCGCCGTACCGAGGCTCTCGTGGCCGGTGGCGCCGACCTCGCCGACACGAGCAGTCAACTTCTGCTGAACAGCCTGAAGATCACCGCTGCCGAGGAGTGCTACCGCGCCGTCGACGAGCTGATCGACGCCGTCGGTCTCCGGCACGGTTATCTGCAGGACTCGCCGACCCGGCTGGAAAAGACCCTGCGTGACCTGCGGTCCGCCGCACTCAACTACAGCAACGACCGGCTCCACCTCGCCGACGGGCAGCTGTGTCTGCTCGACCCGGACGTCCGCTTCGCCTGATTGCGACGGGCAACCCTCCGCAAGAACCGGCCAGCAGCCCGATCACCTTTCCTGAATTGCGCGCTTTCTTTGGCGACCTCTTTTTCCCGAAAAGCGGGAATGCTGAAGTGCTATTGCCTCGCGGTAAATCGACTGCTAGCTTGTGAGAAATCCACTTCCGTGATCACCGGGGACTTCTTATGCCTGAAAATGACCAGAACAGCTCAACCGAGAACTGGAGCACCGCCCTACGTTATATTGCAGGACGCAAGGCGGCCGAGGAATCCCTCGGATTCCTCGCGCACATCAGCGCCACCGTCCAGCAGACCCCGCAGCTCAAGGAAGTCGTGCCGGCGGTGGCCAAGGCCTGCGTCCCCTTCCTCGCCTCCGCCGTCTCCCTGGGCGCACTCGCCACCCACTCCCAGCTCGTCGTCCAGTCGCCCACCGAGTACTCCACGGCGTTGGAGGGTGTGCGGGGCCTCATCGCCGAAACCGGTGACCTCAAACTCGTGATCAGCGAGCACGAGGGCCTGCTGAAGCAGACCGACCCGGGCCACCTGCCACTGCTGCGCCAGTGGCGGGCCAGCTCGGCGGTGGCTCTGCCCCTGACCTACCGGGGGCTGCGCGGCGGCCATCTGGTCGTGCTGCGCGGTGACGGCCACCGGCGCGGTCCGATCAGCCCCGGAGACCTCGCGCTCATCTCCGAGGTGGCCGACCGGGTCGCGGCGTTCAACGCCTTCGTCACGCAGATGGCCGGCTCGGAGGGTCTGTGATGACGGCGACCTGGCAGGACGTGCGCTCCTGGATCCTTCGGCGCAACCCCGAACTCGCCGAGGGCGACGTGAATCCGGAAACCGACATCATCGAGTCACGGATCATCGATTCCCTGCAATTCGTGGAACTCGTCCTCTTCGTCGAGGAATTGCGCGGCGAAATGATGCAGTCGATGGACTTCAACCTCGACTCCTTCCGGACTCCCAAGGACATCGAGCGGAATTTCCTCACCCCATAGGTGCCGGAAGTCGAGAGAAACACGAGGAGGCGGTATGGTGAACGAACGGGCCGTCGCGGTGCAGGGAAAACTGCACGGAGCAACCGATGCGGTGCTTTTCCTGCCTCCCGCCGGAAGTGTCACCTCCCCCTACTTCCCGGTGGGAGCCCATCTCCCGCAGACCCTGCCCGCCCTCCACTGCGAACTGCCCGGCCGCGGCCGGCTGGCGCACCACGCGGCACCCTCGTCCGTGTCCGCCGCCGCGGACCGCTGGGCGAACGATCTCACCGCGCTGTTGCCTCACGGCTCGCGACTGCACCTGTTCGGACACAGCCTCGGGGCCCTGCTCGCCTACGAACTCGCGGTCCGGCTCGAGGCCCGCCCGCAGTACACGATCGGCAGCCTGTCCGTCTCCGGTGCCCAGGACCCCGGCAGCACCCCCCGCACCGCCGTGGTCGCGGCCTTCGAGGCGCTGCGCCGCAGCCACTCCGAAAGGGAGCGCGACACGGAAGGGACCTGGCTGGCACAGGATCTGAGGATGCGGCGGGAACACCGCGTCACCCAGCGGCCGATCCAAGCACCGCTCGCGCTGTTCTGCGGAGACAGCGACCCCTTCGCCCGGCCCGCCGACATGGCGCAATGGGCCTCCTTCACCACCGGCCCGCTCCTCGGGACGTTCACCTTCCCCGGCGGACACGACTACTACCTCTCCGGCCAGGCCGCCGTGGCCACCACCATCACGGACCTCGTGGAACGTCCCCGAGGCCCCTTGCACACGCCCGACCGAACCCACACATGAAGGAGTCGGCCATGACGGTTGACAACCAGAGCGCGCCCACCATCGAGCAGCTGATCGACGTCGTCGGCAACAGCTCGGTCGGCATCACGGTCACCGACCGCTCCGGTGCCGTCCTGCTGCACAACAAGGCGCAGTCCGTCCTCATGCACGGGGAGGCCGACCACCTCCACGGCCGGATCCTGATCGACGGCAAGGACGCCCTCCCGGACTTGCTGGCGCGGCTTGAGGAGAACGGCAGGTTCGAGAACATCCGCATCACCTACCAGAGCGCCGACGGCACACAGAACCGTGCCTCCGCGGTGAACGCCGTGGTCGCCGGCGCAGGTGACGAGAGCCGGATCCACTGGGTCAGCCGGCCGGAACTCGGGGAACGGCTGCCGGTGTCCAGCACGAGCACCGAGGACCCCACGTCGGACGCCGCCGCCTGGATCCGCGCGGTCGACGAGCGAGACAATCCCGTCCTGACGCCGACCAAGGAGCACGAGTCGGTGCTCCGTGAGTTCTACGAGGTGGCCCCGGTCGCGATCCACCTCATCGGAGTCAACGGACAGGTCATGCACGCCAACCCGGCCGACGTCGCCCTCGTCGAGTACAGTGCCGCGCCGGGCGAGTACGTCGGCCAGCACATCCGCAAGATCTACGAGGACCAGGGACTGCTGGACGACTTCCTGTCCCGCTGGGACGAGGACTCGCCGATCATCAACTTCCGCGCGACCTTCGTCACCCGGGCCGGTGCCCCCAGGCCGGTGCTGATCTTCTCGACGGCGCAGGCGGCCGGCGGTCAGGTCTCCAACACGCGCTGCTTCGTCTTCAACGACCCCGAGCCGCTGCGCGCCCGTGACACCGTCAGCGCCTTCGGCTGGCCGGCCTGACCTCCCAACGGGAGGGAGCCCGGGTCCGTCCCGGGCTCCCTCCCGCTCAAACCCGACCCGACCCGACCTTTCCTGGGGGTGACCGTGTCCAAGGTGCTGGTGATTTCGGGAAGCCCGTCCCCGACCTCCAAGACCGAACTCGTCGGTGACTACGTAGCGCGGCGGCTGGCCGAGAACGAATGGCATGCCGGCCACCTGAAGCTGCGCGCCCTCCCGGCCGAGCCGCTGCTCCGCGCGGACACCGCGCATCCACGGATCGCCACGGCCCTGGACCAGGTCGCCCAGGCCGATGGCATCGTGCTGGCCACACCGACATACAAGGCAAGCTTCTCCGGGCTGCTGAAGACCTTCCTCGACCTGCTGCCCCAGTACGGCTTCGCGCACAAGGTCGTGCTTCCACTGGCCACCGGCGGCAGCATCGCACACGTCCTGGTACTCGACTACGCACTGCGGCCCGTGGCTCACTCCCTCGGCGCCCGGCACGTCGTACAGAGCTTCTTCCTGCTCGACAAGCACATGACCCGAGACAGCGGAGACCTGCACATCCGGTCCGAGAGCACCGGAATGCTGGACGACGTCATCGAACAGTTCCGCAAAGCCCTGATCGCCCCCTTCTGATGGCCCTGCGGTCCCACCGCACTCGCCTGCGACAACTCCGCAGCATCACGCCCACGCCTCGGACACCGTCGTCCCGGTCCCACGTCGCCCCAGGTCTGCGCCCGACTCACCGGCGCATTCGAGGTACTTTCCCCATGGCTGAGAACATTCTCAACGGCACCTGGCTGACCGGCTGGGACCCCGAAGACGAGGACGCCTGGCACCGGAGCGGTCGCCGGACGGCGCGCCGCAACCTTGCTCTGTCCGTCCTGTGCGAGCACATCAGCTTCTCGGTGTGGACCCTGTGGTCCGTCCTCGTGCTCTTCATGACCCCCGAGACCGGGCTGGCGTTCGCCCCCGGTGAGAAGTTCCTGCTGGTGGCCACCCCCACCGTCGTGGGCGCGCTGCTGCGGCTGCCCTACAGTCACGCGGTGACGCGCTTCGGCGGGCGCAACTGGACCGTGTTCGCGATGCTCCTGCTGCTCGTCCCCACCCTGCTCGCCCTGTACTTCGTCCGGCAGCCCGGGACGCCGCTGTGGGTCTTCCTGCTCGTCGGCGCCCTGGGCGGCGTGGGCGGCGGGAACTTCGCCTCCTCCATGACGAACATCACCGCCTTCTTCCCACAGCGGCACCAAGGCTGGGCCCTGGGACTCAACGCCGGGGGCGGCAACCTCGGCGTCGCCGCGGTGCAGCTCCTCGGCCTCGCGGTGATCCACACCGCCGGGCGTGACCATCCGGATTACGTCGCTGCCGTCTACCTGCCGCTCATCGTGCTCGTGGCGGCCCTGGCGGCACGGCTGATGGACAACGTGGACGCCGTACGCACCACTCCAGGCGCCCAGCGCGAGGCCGTACGCTCCCCGGACACCTGGTGGATCTCCCTGCTCTACGTCGGCACGTTCGGCTCCTTCATCGGATTCGGCTTCGCCTTCGGACTCGTTCTGCAGAACGAGTTCGACGCCTCACCCGTGCAGGCGATGGGGTACACCTTCCTCGGCCCGCTCCTCGGTTCCTTCTCCCGGCCGGTCGGCGGCCGGCTCGCCGACCGGCTGGGCGGGGCACGCGTCACCCTCTGGACCTTTCTCGGCATGGGCACCGGCACCGTGGTGCTGGTCATCGCGTCCCGCACCGGCTCCTTCGGACTGTTCGTGGCCGGGTTCACCGCCCTCTTCCTGCTCAGCGGCCTGGGCAACGGCTCCGCGTACAAGATGATCCCGGCCGTCTTCGCGCGGCGGGCGCAAGGCGAGGTGACCAGCGGCCGCGACGCCACGGAAGCCTTCGCCCGGGCCCGCCGGCTGTCCGGTGCAGCCATCGCCATCGCCGGCGCCGTCGGCGCGCTCGGCGGAGCGGCCATCAACCTCGCCTTCAAGGCCTCCTACGCGGACGGCTCCGGCTCCGGGACGCCCGCCTTCCTCACCTTCCTCGGCTACTACACCGTGTGCGGCCTCATCATCCGATTCGTCTACCTCAGACCGAGCCCGGCGCAGACCACCACCACACCGGGAGACGTGCGGGAGACCAGCCGTGCCTGACACCCCGCACCCGCCCACGACGACCGAGACGCACTGCCCCTACTGCGCCCTGCAGTGCGGCACCCGGCTCACCCGCGACCGCACCACGGCGGTGACGGTCGAACCCGCCGACTTCCCGGTCAACCGAGGCAGGTTGTGCCAGAAGGGCTGGACCGCGCCCGAGGTCCTCGCCGCCACCGACCGGCTGCGCACACCGTTGGTGCGGGGCCGCGACGGCCGGCTCCTGACCGCCTCCTGGGACAGCGCGCTGGACACCGTTGCCGAGGGCCTTGACCGGATACGGGCCCGGCACGGCGCAGACGCGCTGGCCGTGTTCGGTGGCGGAGGCCTCACCAACGAGAAGGCCTACCTGCTCGGCAAGTTCGCCCGCCTGGCACTGGGCACGCGCAACATCGACTACAACGGCCGCTTCTGCATGTCGTCCGCTGCCGCCGCCGGAAACGACGCCTTCGGAGTGGACCGCGGTCTGCCCTTCCCCGTCACCGACCTGGCCCGGGCGCGGACGGTACTCCTCGCCGGCGCCAACGTCGCCGAGACCATGCCCCCGCTGATGCAGCACCTGGAGGGGGCCCGGCTGATCGTCGTGGACCCCCGGTACAGCGCCACCGCCCGCCGCGCCGCCGTGCACCTGCAACCCGCCCCGGGCACCGACCTGGCCCTCGCACTCGGGATGCTGCACCTCGCCGTCACCGAGGGACTCGTCGACAAGGCGTACATCGACCGGCGCACCAGCGGCTTCGAGACGGCGATGGGCCGGGCCGCCGCCTGGTGGCCCGAACGCGTCGAGGCCGTCACCGGCGTACCCGTGCGCGCCCAGCGCACGGCCGTCCACCTGCTCGCCGAGAGCCCGGACAGCTACATCCTCACCGGCCGCGGCGTCGAGCAGCACCGACAGGGCACGGCAACCACGGCCGCGTTCATCAACCTCGCACTGGCCCTGGGTCTGCCTGGCACTCCGGGCGGCGGCTACGGCTGTCTGACCGGCCAAGGCAACGGCCAGGGTGGGCGCGAGCACGGACAGAAGTCCGATCAGCTGCCCGGCTACCGCTCGCTGACCGACCCCGCGGACCGCGCCCACGTGGCCGGTGTCTGGGGGGTGCCGCCCGGCCGGCTGCCCGGCCCGGGACTAAGGGCGTACGAACTGCTCGACGCACTCGGTGAGGAGCACGGGCCGCGCGCCCTGCTCGTCCTGGGCTCCAACCCAGTGGTCTCCGCCCCCGACGCGGCGCGGATCACGGCGCGCCTGGCCTCGCTCGACCTGCTGGTCGTGGCCGACTTCGTCCCCTCCGAGACCGCGCGCATGGCCGACGTCGTCGTGCCGGTCACCCAGTGGGCAGAGGAGGAGGGCACCCTGACCAACCTGGAAGGCCGGGTCCTGCGCCGGCGCGCTCTGCTCAGCCCCCCGCCGCTGGTCCGCAGTGACCTGGAGGTCCTGCACGGCATCGCCGTACGGCTCGGTGAACCGGCCGAACACTATCCGACCGCTCCCCAAGAGGTCTTCGAGGAACTGCGCGCCGCCTCCCGGGGCGGGCGCGCGGACTACTCCGGCATCTCCTACGACCGGCTGGACGCCGGAGAGAGTCTGTACTGGCCGTGCCCGGACACCGACAAGCCCCACCCGGGTACCCCCCGCCTGTTCCTCGACGGGTTCGCCCACTTGGACGGCCGCGCCCGCTTCGCAGAAGTCGAGCACGACGGCCCGGCCGAGGAGACCAGTGGCAGCTACCCCGTGCACGCCACCACCGGCCGGATCCTCACCCACTACCAGTCGGGCGCGCAGACCCGGCGCGTGGCGGAACTCGCCGCGGTCGCCGCCGGACCATTCGTGGAGGTCCACCCGGACACGGCGGCCCGCCACGGCTTGACCGACGGGGGCCTGGCCCGGGTGACCTCGGCCCGGGGCGGCATGACCGCCCGGGTCCGGCTCGATCCCACGCTGCGTCCGGACACCGTTTTCCTCCCCTTTCACTTCAGCGGGGACGGCCGCGCCAACCTCGTCACCAACCCCGCTCTGGACCCCCGTAGCGGCATGCCCGAATTCAAGGTCAGCGCCGTCCGGCTCGAACCCCTCCCGGAGTGACGCCGTGAGCAACATCCTCGTCATCGGCCATGGCCCGGCTGCTCACCGACTGCTGCGTGAGCTGCGGCGCCACGGGCATCGTGGAACCGTCACCGTTCTGTCGGCGCAACACCGCCCCGTCCAGCACCGGCCGTTGCTCACCACCGTCCTGGCCGGCCGGTTCGGGGCCGGAGTGCTGCGCCCGGCGCCCGAGCCCGGTGTGCGCGTGCTGGCCGGAGCCGTCGCGACCGCCATCGACACCGGCCGCCGCCTGGTGCACGCCCGGCAGGAGGACATCGTCACAGCGCACCCCTACGACATCCTCGTCCTCGCCTGTGGCGCCAGCCCCGTGATCCCCGCGCTCCCTGGGGTGACGGACCGGGACGGACAGCTCTCTGCGGGCGTCACCACACTGCGTGAGGCCGCCGACTGCGACCGCGTCCAAGGCGGCGCCGTGGCGGTGCTCGGCGGCGGACCGCTCGGCGTGGAGACGGCGAGCGCACTGGCCCTGCGGGGCACCGCGACCACCCTGGTCTGCTCCGGCCCCCACCCGTTGCACGAACGGCTCGGCGACACCGGTGCGGCACTGCTGACCACACGACTGCAGGAGGCCGGCGTCACCGTCCTCGGCGGGCGCGACGCCGTACGCCGTGAACCGCGTCGCCTGCTGCTGGACGACGGCACCGAGGTAGCGGCCGACAGCCTGGTCCTGTGCACTGGCGTGGAACCCGAGACCCAGCTCGCCCGTGCGGCCGGTATCAGGGTGCACCACGGGATCGTCGTGGACGACACGCTGCGCACCAGCGACAGCCGCGTCCACGCCATCGGGGACTGTGCCGAGCACGCGGGACGGGCGGTGGCCGGCTACGAGTCCGCGCTCGCGCAGGCCGACACCCTTGCCGCGGTGCTGACGGCCCACAAGGCGGCGCACCGGCCCGCCCCCGCTGTCTTGCGCCTGCGCAGCCACGCCGTGGACGTCGCGTGCGTCGGGCCGCTCGCCGCGTTCCGGCGGCACGGCATCCGAACCGTCGGCCTGCTCGACACGGCCGGCCGGCGCTACGCACGACTCGCGCTGGACGGCGACCGGATCGCCGCCGCCGTACTGCTCGGCCTGCCGGAGGCGATCGCCACCGTCGGCCATCTGTACCGGCGCGGCCTGCCGGTCCCCTCAGACCGGCTGAGCCTCCTGCTCGGCATCCGGTCGCAGCTCACTACGGCCGGGGACGACGACCGGGCGGACGCCGTGGTGTGCCTGTGCAACCACGTTTCCCGGCGGCAGCTCGCCGACGCCTGGGGGCTGGGCGCCCGGACGGTTACCGCACTGGCCCGGGCCACCCGTGCCACCACGGGCTGCGGCAGCTGCGCCGGGCGAGTGGAGACGCTCTGCGCGGGCTGGGCGGATGAGACAGGACGGGAACTGGAGCCGACGCCATGACATCCACCCTGGTCGTGATCGGGCACGGCATGGTCGGCCACCGGCTCGTGGACACGCTCCGCGAGCTGGACCGGGCCCGCCGGTGGCGTGTGGTCGTGCTGGGCGAGGAACGGGAGCCGGCCTACGACCGTGTGCGGCTGTCCGCCTACCTTGGAGGCCGCAGCCGGGCACAGCTCAGCCTCGTCGGCCCCGAGTTCCTGGCGGATCCGCGGATCGAGGTGCGCTCCGGACTGCCGGTCGTCCATGTCGACCGGCGGGCCCGCTCGGTACGGACGGCCGACGGCGACGTGATCGGGTACGACGCGCTGGTACTGGCCACCGGTTCGCGTCCGTTCGTCCCGCCCGTGCCCGGCCGGGACCACGGCAACTGCTTCGTCCAGCGGACGCTGGACGACGCCGACGCGTTGCGCGCCGCTGTCCGGCCAGGGCGGCCCGCGGTCGTCGTCGGAGGTGGCCTGCTGGGGCTGGAGGCAGCGCAGGGAGTGCAGTTGCTCGGGATGCGACCTCACCTTGTGGAGGCCGCGCCCCATCTGATGCCCGCGCAGCTCGACGCCGAGGCCGCGCACGTCCTGCGGGACGGCGCCGTCCGCCTGGGCCTGCACCTGCACTGCGGTACCACGGTGGCGTCGGTGAACGCCGGCACGGACGGCACGGTGCGGTCCGTCGCCCTCGGCGACGGCACCGTGCTCGACGCCGACCTGGTGGTCTTCGCCGCCGGAGTGCGCCCCCGGGACGACCTGCCGGTCGCTCCCGCCCTGCGGCTCGGCGACCGCGGCGGGTTCCTCACCGACGCCCTCTGCCGGACCTCGGACGACCGCATCTGGGCCATCGGGGAGTGCGCGGCTGTGCTCGGGCGCTGCCACGGTCTGGTGGCACCGGGTTACCGGATGGCGGAGAGTGTCGCCCGGCAGTTGACGGGCCACCCCACCGAGCCGCTCGGCGACATGGACAGCTCCACTGAGCTGAAACTGCTCGGCGTCCACGTGGCGACGTTCGGAAGCACCTCGGGCGAGGACGGCACCGCACTGGAGATGACGTTCCGCGAGGGAGCCTCCCGTTATGCCAAGGTGTTCCTGCGCCCGGACACAGGAGCCCTGCTCGGTGGCATCCTCGCGGGTGAGACGGGTTCCCGGGCCGATCTCGCGGCCCGGGTCGGCCGACCGCCGACCGCCGACCTCGAGCGCGCGCTGTTCCCCGATCCGTCGTTCTAGCCGAGGGCCCCGGCACCTGCAGGGACAGGACCCCGCCGCCCAACGCCACGGTGGAGGCGAACTCGGCTTGACGTTCGCGGCTGCCGGTTCCAAGCGGCTGCGCCTGCTGGACGACCGTGGTCGACCCGCCGTCATCTGCCGTCGTCGGTCACCCCTGAGCATCCTCGGACGGCCCGGCGTCGGTCCCGCTGACAGCCGAACGACGGCCTCCGCAGGAGGCGACCAACGCGTCTGCCACGATCGCCGCGTCTGCGTCCGCAACATCTGCCGGGTATTCCGGCAGCAGATCGTCCCAGACCGGCATCCATGATCCGTACAGCTGGGCCTGTCCCTCGGGCCGGGCGAAGAACCAGATGTGCAGGTGCGCGCCTCCATCTCCGATGCGGTAGACGTGGGCTCGCGAAATATTCGGCAGGGCCTGCACGTGGCGGACGATGTGCGTGGACAACACCCCCAGTTCGGCTGCCAGTTCATCGGGCAGGTCGGCCATGTCGTAGTGGTCACGCGGATGCAGCATGAGCACCAGCGGCACACCGACACCCGGGACCCGGGCGAGCCGCCAGCTGTCGTTGAACCAGACTCCTTCGTCCCGGTTGCGGCACGCCCCGCAGTCCGAGGGGTCCTCGCCGTGTCGTGCGGGCTCGGGCAGGACCGGAGGCCGCAGCGGCGTGACGCGCAATCCCTCCGGTTCGAACGGGCTGATGTCCCACCCTGTCATCCGTGCCAGCGGGAGCCGACGCTCATCATCAGCGGCGGCAAGCGCGTGTTCGTAGAACTCATCAGGTCGCAAAGCCATGGTCCGAAGACTAGTTCGGCGTTGCGGGTGCAGCCGACCGGCCGCGGACGGCGTCCTGGGCCCGGACCGCCGCGTTGCCTCGTACCGGCAGGACCTCGCCGCAGAGGGCAAAGGCGGGATCACCCGGCGCGAGCTGCTCGCGCACCGGGCCGGGGTGACCGGCCTGGATGCCGGCTGCATCCCTGAGGAGCCGGCCGACGACCGGGTTGGTCGCGGCCCGCCTGGCTGGCCGGGCAGCGCCCGTTCTGGCAGCCGGGGCGGTTCATCGGTTACCACGGGTTGGTGATCGGCGCGCTGGACGGCGAGGTGGTGTTCCGGGCCACCGGGCGCACTCTGCAGGAGCGGCAGGAGGAGCGGATCCGCTCTCCTACGGCCTCGACCGGTGGCTGGGCCTCCCGGAGTCCGAGGAGCCGCGCTTCCTCACCACCCTGCCGATGCTGCCGACGCGGACGCGGACGCGGACGCCGGAGCCGCAGGCCGAGCTCGAGGCCGCCGCGCACAGCCCCTACAGCCCCTACAGCCTGGGCGGCATAGCCTCGGGCCGCCCTCGGGCGGCGAGGACTGGCTGAATCGCCGATGTCTGAAACGCCTCGTCCGGAGGGTGAGCCGCGTCGCACCGGAGCGGGCCAGGCTTGCTGTGCAACAAGTTGCATAGGAGGATCGGTGGCATGGCGCTCGAACACGCGATTTTGGTGTCGCTCTTGGAGAAGCCCGGTTCCGGTTATGAGCTGGCCCGGCGTTTCGAGCGGTCCATTGGCTACTTCTGGACCGCGACCCACCAACAGATCTATCGCGTGCTCAAGCGCATGGACAACGACGGTTGGGTCGACGTCCGGGACGTCCCGCAGCAGGGCCGGCCGGACAAGAAGGAGTACTCCGTCGCCGACCTCGGCCGGGCCGCGCTGTCCTCCTGGTTGCACGATCCGATCGAGCCGGAGAGCGTCCGCCACGACCTGGCCGTCAAGATCCGGGGCGCCGCCTTCGACGACCCGGCCGCCCTGATCCGCGAGGTGGAGCGACACCGGCAGGTGCACCGGAACCGGCTGGCGCACTATCTCGCCGGAGAGGCACGGGACTTCACTCTGCCCGAAGCAGGCACGTCCGGTCCACAGGCACCGCTCGACGCGGAGCGGGAGCTCCAGCACGTCGTACTGCGCGGCGGCATCGCTTACGAGCGGATGATGATCGACTGGCTGGACGACGTGCTCGCCACGCTGGCCCGGTTCGGTCCAGGCCGCTGACCGCCGCCGCCGGCCCCGCCGCCCACCCTCCCGATCCGGCCCGTCCAGCCGTCAGACGTACCGACTCCCACCCGTCCACCAGCCGAAAGGCGACATCCTCATGGCTGACCAGCCGCTGTTCAACCCGCGCACCTACGACCCCGTGCACTTCGACCCCGAAACGCACCGCTTGCTGCGTGCCACCGTCGACTGGTTCGAGGAGCGCGGTAAGGGGCAGCTGATCGAGGACTACCGGACCCGCGCGTGGCTCGGCGACTTCCTCGCCTTCGCAGCGAAGGAAAACCTGTTCGCCACGTTCCTGACACCGTCGTCCGCCGCGGGGGCGGGAGAACCGGACAAGCGGTGGGACACCGCCCGGATCGCCGCGCTCAACGAGATACTGGGCTTTTACGGCCTCGACTACTGGTACGCCTGGCAGGTCACGATCCTCGGCATCGGGCCGGTCTGGCAGAGCGACAACGCGACCGCCCGCGCCCGCGCCGCGGAACTCCTCACCCGGGGTGAGGTGTTCGCGTTCGGCCTGTCCGAAAAGGCTCACGGCGCTGACATCTACTCCACCGACATGCTGCTCGAGCCCGACGGCAACGGCGGCTTCCGCGCCACGGGCTCCAAGTACTACATCGGCAACGGAAACGCCGCCCGACTCGTCTCCGTCTTCGGCCGCCGTACCGACGTCGAGGGCCCCGACGGCTACGTCTTCTTTGCCGCCGACAGCCGTCACCCGGCCTATCATCTGGTCCAGAACGTCGTCGACTCCTCGAAGTTCGTCAGCGAGTTCCGCCTGGAGGACTACCCCGTAGCAGCCGAGGATGTCCTGCACACCGGCCGTGCCGCCTTTGACGCCGCTCTCAACACCGTCAACATCGGCAAGTTCAACCTGTGCACCGCCTCGATCGGCATCTGCGAACACGCGATGTACGAGGCCATCACCCACGCCCACAACCGCGTCCTCTACGGCCGCCCCGTCACCAGTTTCCCGCACGTGCGGCGCGAGTTGACCGACGCGTACGTCAGGCTCGTCGGCATGAAGTCGTTCAGCGAGCGCGCTGTCGACTACTTCCGCTCCGCCGGCCCGGACGACCGCCGCTACCTGCTCTTCAACCCTATGACGAAGATGAAGGTGACCACGGAGGGTGAGAAGGTCATCGACCTGATGTGGGACGTCATCGCCGCCAAGGGCTTCGAGAAGGACAACTACTTCGGCCAGGCGGCCGTGGAGATCCGCGGTCTGCCGAAGCTGGAGGGCACGGTCCATGTCAACCTGGCTCTGATCCTGAAGTTCATGCGCAGCCATCTCCTCGACCCGGCCGAGTACCCCGGCGTGCCGACACGTCTCGACGCGGCCGACGACGACTTCCTGTTCCGGCAGGGGCCGGCCCGCGGCCTCGGCTCGGTGCGCTTCCACGACTGGCGACCCGCCTTCGACACTTACGCGCACCTGCCCAACGTGACCCGCTTCCGCGAACAGGCCGATGCGCTCTGCGCGTTCGTAGCCACGGCCGCCCCCGACGCGGAGCAGAGCCGCGATCTCGACCTCGTCCTCGCGGTCGGGCAGCTCTTCGCCCTCGTCGTGCACGGGCAGCTCGTCCTGGAGCAGGCCGCCCTGACCGGACTCGATGAGGACGTTCTCGATGAACTCTTCGCCGTCCTCGTGCGGGACTTCTCCGCGCACGCCGTCGAGCTGCACGGCAAGGATTCGGCGACCGCGCAGCAGCAGGCCTGGGCGCTGGGTGCGATTCGGCGGCCGGTCGTCGACGAGGCCCGTACCGAGCGGGTCTGGGAGCGGGTCGAGGCGCTGTCGGGCGCGTACGAGATGGCTCCGTAGGCGCGTCCACGCATCACCGGTGGCGAGCCGCGTGGGGCCGCCACCGGTGGGTCAGGGTTCGGCTCCGTGTCCATTCCCGCCGGCCATGTGGCCAACCCGTACGCGGGGCGGAAGGGCCGGTCAGCGGCGGGCCGTGTCGGCCCGGCTTCGGAAGCCGGCCGAGGTGGAGGGGCCGGGCCCTCGGCCGAGGCATCGGCGGAACGGACTTGTACAACAGGCCCTCGACACCGCACTGTTGCCGGTACTCGTCCATACGATCAGGAGTCCCGGCATGTCCTCCCACACCCCCGCTCCCGCCCACGTCGTCGACCCCGCCGGCGGCTGCCCGCACGCCCTGAACGCCGGCCTGCGGGCCCGGGGGCCCGTTGCGGACATCGTCCTGCCCGGCGGGGTGCCCGCAGCGGTCGTCCTGGGGCACGAGGCGCTCAAGGAATTCCTCTCCCACCCCGACGTGGCCAAGGACGCCCGCCACTGCCCGGCCCTGATCGACGGCACGATCCCCGCGGACTGGCCGCTGCGGGTCTTCGCCAACGCCCAGGGCATGCACACCGCCGACGGCGCCGACCACCGCCGGCTGCGCTCCCTCGTCGGCAACGCCTTCACCGCCCGCCAGGTGGAGCGGCTGCGGCCGCGCATCGAGGGTCTGACCGCCGGCCTCCTCGACGACCTCGGCCGGGCCGCCGCCGAGGACCCGGACGGTATCGCGGACCTGCGCACCCACTTCGCGCTCCCGCTCCCGATGAGCGTCATCTGCGAGCTGCTCGGCGTGGACCCCGAGCACCGCGGCCGGCTGCACGACCTCACCTACACGGTGGTCATCGCCACCGACACCACCCCGGCCGAGGTGATGGCCGCCGTACGCGAGCTCGTCGAGCTGCTCGGCACGATCGCGGCCGCCCGCCGGGCCGCCCCCGGCGACGACCTGACCAGCGCCCTGATAGCCGTCCGCGAGGACGGCGGCGACCGGCTCAGCGAGGCCGAACTCATCGGCACGATGCGCCTGATGGTGGTCGCCGGCCACGAGACCACCCTCAACCTGATAAGCAATGCCGTACGGGCACTGTGCACCCACCGCGACCAGCTGGCGCTGGTCCTCGAGGGCAAGGCCACCTGGTCGGACGTGGTGGACGAGACGCTGCGCTGGGACGGCCCGGTCAGCTGGTTCCCCTTCCGCTACCCCACCCGCGACCTGGCCCTCGGCGGCACCGTGATCCCGCAGGGAACCCCGGTCCTCGCCGGCTACACCGCCGCCGGGCGCGACGAGGCCTTCCACGGCCCGGACGCCGACCGCTTCGACGTCACCCGGCCCGGCGCGGCCCGGCACCTCTCCTTCGGCCAGGGCGTGCACTACTGCGTGGGCGCCCCGCTCGCCCGCCTCGAGGCCACGATCGCCCTGGAACGGCTCTTCACCCGCTTTCCGGACCTCGACCTCGCCGTCCCCGAGGCCGAACTGCCCCGCCAGCGCAGCTTCATCGGCAACAGCGTCGAAGCGCTCCCGGTCCGGCCGGTGCGCACCGGTCCGGCGGTGAGACGCGCTTCCCGCTGACGCCTGCCGGCCTTCCGCGGCGGGCGGGGACAGTTCTGTGCTCAGCCGGCCCGGCGCACCGGGGTACATCCCGCTCCAGGTCTGGAAGTTGCGGCCGCGAGGACATCATGACAGTCGTCGTCAGGCCAGATCCCTGCCCGGGTCCATCACCCAGTGGTTGGTCTTGAGGGCTTGGCCCGCGAAGGTGACGTCGACCTCGGACAGGAACCGGAAGCCGACAGCGCGGCAGATGCCGTTCGAGGCTGCGTTGCTCGTTGCGGGGAAGGCGTGTACGAGGCCCCAGCGGTCTTGATCCCGTGCCTGCTCC
Source organism: Streptomyces sp. NPDC058964 (assembly GCF_042741275.1). NCBI lineage: Bacteria > Bacillati > Actinomycetota > Actinomycetes > Kitasatosporales > Streptomycetaceae > Streptomyces > Streptomyces sp. NPDC058964. Next base: position 5,276 of record NZ_JBHYKH010000002.1, on the reverse strand, counting down.
AGGAGGGTACGAACGGCGCGTTTGCCCAGCCCCTGCCCTTGGAATTCCGGCAGAACCATCCAGCCGATCTCGGAGATCGGTCCGGCAGCGGTTTCCTCGGACCACAGGGTCACCGTTCCTGCCACCACGTCAGGGCTGGCCGGATCGGGAATGATCATCTTGAGCCAGGCGAGATCCGCTGCTGCCTGCTGGGCATCCCGGCGGACCTTGTCCGCCATCCCCTCACCAGGCAGGGGCCCGCCGAGGTGGGCCATCATGACGGGATCGCACCGCATCCGGACATAGGCATCGACATCGTCCGGTGAGACGTTGCGCAACTGCACTGAGTCCTCCTTGGTTTCACCGGGGGATGGTCTCGTGATCACGGCCTGGGACGACGTCCTGTCAGGTGGATGATGTGTCATTGGTGAAGGGGCGCCAGGATCCCAATGCTGTCACGCCGATGATGTCTGTTGCTTGATTGACGGGTTGTCGGCCCAGCGGGTCAGCATGGCGGTGGCCTCGGCACGTTCGGCGGGGGGCAGCTCGGTGATTGTGGCGGTGTGGTTGGCGTCGGGGGCCCATAGGATGCGGGAGTCGTGCGGGCCGGGCTGGAAGGGTTTGGCGACGGAGGGGTCCTGGGCGCCGTTGATGAAGAGGAGACGGCTGCCGTGGCGGCGGACCCAATGGTCGATGTCGGGCATGGCGTCACGGTCGAAGGACATCGGGATGTCGCGTGGGACGAACGTACGGGGCTCGGTGGCGTCGGGATAGCGCAGGAGGTCGGTCAGGTGCCGGGTGGGGAAGCCGACGTATCCCAGCTGGGTGCCGAGTTGGTAGAAGTACGGGACGTAGTGCTGCAGGGCCGTGTCGGCGTACAGGGGCAGGCCTGTGATGTCGTCGAGCCACGCGTACAGCTCGTCGGTGCCGGCGTCCGGCCCGGGTATGGAGGCGCGGTCCGCAGCGGTATGGCGCTGCCAGAACATGAACGGGGCTCGCAGGACGGCGGTTTCGATGGCTTCGTCGGCGCTGCCGATGATGCGGAACGCGGTGTTGTGGGCGGCGGCCCAGGCCTCGTAGCGGGTGACCAGGTCGGTACGGCGCAGCAGGGCCTGCCGCTGCACGGCCGCCAGGGCCTCACGGCAGTCGGCGGTTCCCACGTTTTCCAGGAACCGCAGGTAGGCACTGTTGTCGCGGTCGTCGGCGTTGTCAGGGGCGGAATAGGCGACCGTGCCGTCCACGTCGTGGGGGTGGAAACGGCGGTGGTAGATGCTGGTCATGCCACCCTTGCTGCTGCCGGTGGAGATCCACGCCCCGGGGTACAGGCGCCGGAAGAGCCGGACGACGCGATGGTGGTCGTCGGCGGCCTGACGGATGGTCAGCAGGGAGTAGTCGGCGTTCGCCGGGCGCGAGGAGCCGAAGAAGCGGTGCTCGACCTGTAGCTGATTGCCGCCCAGCAGCACTGTCGGCTCCGCCCGCCGGGGCGTCAGCACTGCCTCGTAACCCGTGCTGAAGAGCACGGTGGGGCGGTCGGCGGAGGTGTGCAGCAGGGTCAGGCGCTGCTCGAAAGTCCCAGCCGCGGGGTTCGTGTGGTCGGCCGGCTGGCGCAGACCCAGAACGAAGAAGCGGTACCCGGGCTCGGCGCCCTGGCGCTCCTCGATCACCCGCAGTCCCGGCAGGGCCTGCAAGGCCGTCAGGAAGTTGTCGTCGCCCGGGCTGCCGGTCCGGTTGCCCGCCGCGGCGGCTGGGGGTGCGGCCGCCGTGGCGGCGGCACCCGCCGTCATCGCCGCCGAGGCGAGCAGGCGCCGTCTTGTCCACGTGTGCATGGTGTTTCCTCCTGGGCCACGGCCGCCGCGACGGCACCGGACCCGGAGCGGTGCAGCGGACTCTTCCCTGACGGGCTGACCACTCCAGTACAGCTTCCGGGCACCTCGGCTGGATCCCGCGCGCGGGGGGACCGTCTCCCCCGGGAGAGGGAGGCAGTACCCCACGATCACTCCTCCCCGACCGGCTCCCGGGCCAGGTCCCACCGCCACAGCCGCCTGCCGTACCTCCGCCAACTGCTCTTCGAGTGCGTCCAGTTCCGCGCGCCGCACGGTGATCCGTTCCAGCAGCTCGGGATCCAGCGTGCACAGGATCGTAGAAGGCCGCCCAGCCGCAGCGAGCGAGAACCGGACGGCCAACTCCCCGCTCCTGCTGCCGTCCGTCTGCTCAAGAACTGCTTCGTGGCGGGATTTGGAACCGCCGCCCGCGCATTCATCCAGTGGCACCGCGCCGGAGCGGGAGGCGGGCCCTACCTCGTGGTCTGGCCGCGGATGGCGGTGCGAAAGGCAATGGGGCTTTGCCCGGTGCGCTGCTGGAAGTACTTGCTGAAGTTGGTGGCACTGGAGAATCCGAGGTGCTGGGAGATCTGCGCGGCGCTTTGGTCGCCGTGTGCCAGGAGGCGTTTGGCTTCCAGCACAAGGCGCCGGTCGATGAAATCTTTCGCGCCGATGCCTGCCGCGGTCTTTGTGGCGCGGGTCAGTGTGCGCGGTGAGTACCCAAGGGCGCCGGCGTAGTCCTCCACGCGCCGACTACGGGCGAAGCCCTGCTCCACTGCGTCACGAAAGCGCAGGAACGTCTCGTCCAGGGCGGTCTGCGGCCGGTCGGCGGGTGTGGTGAGGTGGGAAAGGCGCAGGACGAGTACGGCGAGCAGGTGTCGCAGCGCGGCGATGTGCGCGGTGAGGGGGAGACGCCCGAAGGAGTGGAACTCCTGTGCCAGGTGGTCGCAGGCCATCCGCAGCCGGGCGGCGTCGTGGGCGTCGGGTTCCAGGGCGGCCGGCGCGTAGGGGTCGTCCAGCCGGGCGGTCGCGGCGGTGGCCGCGTCGAGGAATTCCGTCTCGAAGAGCACGGCGGTGCCTTCGGTGTCGTCCATGCGGTGCCATTGCTGGACCTGCCCAGGGCGTACCCACAGCCACGCCCCCGGTCGGAGGAGATGGCCGGTGAAGTCGACCGAGTGCCGCAGCACGCCGCGGGTGGGGGTGAGCAGGTGATGGAAGGACGGCCTCTGCGGCCCGGTCATGCTTGTGGCCGGCAGGCGTGCGCGCAGCAGGGCGAAGGACATCACCTCCACCCCTGAGGGCACTCCGGCCGGGGCCGCGAACGGCACCTCCCGGATCGCCGCCTTTCTCCTGTCGTCGGCAGGCTGTCGGATTTTCACCATCATCAGTCGTCCCCCTACCCGGCCCCGTGCTTTCCCACCTCCTAGTTTGGAGGTGTGCCCGGCAGTAAGCGACCTTTCGGGCGCAGAAAACGTAAAGGAGCCGAAGGGCGCGCCGAGTGTGGCCCGCGACGACCGCGGCTCGCGACCGGAGGCCGCCCCACGGGCCGCCGGACGCAACGATGAGGAGTTACCCATGAAAATCGTTCTCTTCGGTGCCACCGGCATGATCGGGCGGCGTATCGCTGCCGAGGCCGTCCAGCGCGGTCACCAGGTGGTGGCCGCCTCCCGCTCCGGGCAGGCGCCGCTGGACCATTCGCTGCTGACGGCTGCGCCGGTCGACGCCGGCTCGGTGCAGCAGGTCGCCGAGGCGGTCAGTGGTGCCGGCGTGGTCGCCTCCGCACTGGTGCCGCTGCGAGACGGAAGTGACCCCCGCAAGCCGTTCCTCGCACTCAACGAGGCATTCCTGGAAGGGGTCCGCCACGGGGGTGCGCGGCGGGTCGTCATCGTCGGTGGCGCCGGCTCCCTGACCACCGACGGTGGTATGCGCCTGATGGACGCTCCCGGTTTCCCGGCGGAGTACCGCGGAGAGGCTCTGGCGCACGCGGACCTCCTGGAGGCACTCGGCCGGGTCGACGACCTGCTGTGGACGTCCGTCTCTCCCGCCGCGGTGATCGCACCCGGTGAGCGCACGGGTGTCTTCCGCACAGGCGGAGACACGCTCCTCACCGACGCCAACGGCAACAGCGCCATCAGCGCCGAGGACTACGCCATCGCGTTCATCGACGAAGTCGAGCGCACCACGCACCCGCGCGCCCGTATGTCCGTCGCCTACTGACCCCCCGGTAAATACGCCTGACAGCGCGGCCAATACGGCTCATCGCGCGGACCTGCTGCGCCGTCCCCGGTTCCCTGGGCCGCACGCCCGAATGCGCCACAATGCGTTATGCCGCCCTCACCCCACGTTATTCCAATAGGAGATACCCATGTCCGTGACCGTGAACAGGTTCGCCGCGCCGACAGCGAGTGTGAACAGCTGGCTGGTGACCGATGACACCAGCCTCATCGTCGTCGACGTCCTGCGCAGCAGTGCGGAGGCAGCCGAGCTGGCCGACGAGGTGACCGCCTCCGGCAAGCAGTTGCTCGCAGTGGTCGTCACCCACGGCCATCCCGACCACTACATCGGGCTTCGTACCTTCGCCGAACGCTTCCCGGAAGTGCCTCTGCTCGTCGCGTCCCAGGAGATCGCCGACGACATCACCGGCTTCACCGCCTGGATGGAATCCGTCGGCTGGCTGGACGCCGAACCCACCATGAAGCCGCGCAGCACCGCCAACCCCGACGGCTTCGACTACGGCCTCATCCGGGTTGCCGACCGCCCGGAACTGACACTCGCCGGGGGAGCGGTCGTACGGCTGGACACCGACTGGCCCGCCGCGGAAGCCGACCACACCACTGTGGTGCACGTCCCCGACGCCAACGCGGTCCTCACGAGCGACCTGGTCTACTCGGGCGTCCATGCCTGGGAAGGCCCGCAGGTCACCAGGGACAAGATCCAGTCATGGCTGTCGGCCCTGGGCACCCTGCAGGAGCGCTACGGCACCCACGTGACCGTCCACCCCGGCCACGGTCCGGAAGGCGACACGGCCCGCTATGAGGAGATCCGCCGATACCTGGATGACTTCCTCGCCGTGACCCAAACCGCCACCGACCGGGAGGAGGCCATGGCCGAGATGATCCGCCGCTACCCCGAGCACAGCCAGGCCGACTTCCTGCTGCCCCTCAGCATCGACTTCCACGTCCAGGCCTGACGAGCCGCCCGTAACCTCATGAGAGGCCGATGTCGTCGCCCCCGGCACCACACCCACCACGGCACCTACATGCTGATCCACGCAGTTCACCCGGCCACCCTCCCGCCGAGCGCGCCCTCGCTGCAATCCTCGCCTCCCCGCGGATCTGTTGGAAAAGTGGGGGGTCGAGGAGCGCCGGGGGGGGGGGGGGAGGGGGCGCGCGGGGGGGGGGCGGCGGGACGTGGCGGTCGTGGGTTCCCGGCCCTCAGCCGACGGAGGCGTTGCGCATGTTGATGTCGTCCGGGGTG
>NZ_JBHYKH010000001.1:17818-62111 GCF_042741275.1 Streptomyces sp. NPDC058964 | reverse complement strand
GCGCATAACCTGCCGGAGGCGGCCTCGCTGGGCCGGCGGCGGACGGCGGACGTACGGCTGCACGAGGACCACGACGGCTCCCCCGCCTACCGTGAGCTCCTCGACCGGCTCGTGCCCGCCGACCAGTTGGACGAGCTGACCGTGCTGGCGGCCGCGCACGACCACGACTCGGCGTGCGCGCTGGCCGAGGCCCTGCTTCCGGACGACTTCGGCCCGGCGGACGTACGGGCGTTACAGACCCGGCTGGCCCGGGAGGGACTGCCGGGCCGGCCGGGCCAGTTCGTCGGCGATCCCTTCGTACGTACCCTGCTGCTGCTCCGGCTGCATCTGCGGGGCGCCGACCACGGCCCGTGGCGCACGGCCCACGAGACGCTGGTCGCGCGCTACACGGAGTCCACCGGGAACGCCGACGCCTACCGGCTGCACCACCAGCTCGCCCTGGGGACTACGGAGCCGGCGGTCGCCCAGCTGCGCGACACCTTCCACACTCTCGGCACCCGCGCCTGGCTGCGCATGCTCCGCTTCGTCGCGTCGGCGCCCTACTTCCACGCGCACGACGCGGACGGCCGCGACTTCTCCGGCCGGGACGACCGGCGCGCGGCCGTGGCGCTGGGCCGCACGGACGCCGAGCAGCAGGTGCCGGAGGGCGTGGACGCCGTGCTGCACCTGCGCATACGCAGGCTGCTGCACGCCGTGTGGCAGCTGGCCGACCCGCTGGTGCTGCCCGACCCGAGGGTGTGCGACCGGCTGCGGTTCGAGCTGGAGCAGCTGTCCAATCTGCGGCCCGCGGGCAACGCGCTGCTGTGGCGGGCGTCGCGGGACTGGCCCGCGGCCGCGCTCGCCGGGCGCCCGCTGGACGGCCCGGACGAGGAGGACGACCCGGACGACCGGAGCGGGGAGGCGTGATGGCACGCAGGGGTCTGGGCACATGGCTGCGCGAGGACGTCTGGGAGATACCGCTGCGCCGCTACCTGGCGCTCCTGATCACCGCGGGCCTGGTGACCGGTCTGGTCTTCGCGGCGCGCACCCTCGCGCACGACGACCGGTCCTGCGCGCCGGGGGTGTCCCGGCCCGAGGGCAGTGACGAGTGCGTGGGCGTGGCGACGACGGCGTACGACTTCGGGCATCCCCGGCTGCGGGACACGGTGCGGGCGATCGCGCGCGAGAACGAACGGCTCAAGCCCGGCACCTATGTGACCGTCGCGGTGATGCTGCCGTACACCGCGACCGCCGCCGCCAGCCTGAGCGACATCCAGCACGAGCTGCAGGGCGCCTATCTCGCCCAGTACCAGGCCAACCACGACTCCAACGGGGAGGCCCCGGCGATCCGGCTCGTCATGGCCAACCCCGGGGCGACCAGCACGTACTGGAAGCGGACGGTCGACCGGCTGGCGCGGATGACGGTGAGCGCGGACCGGCTGCGGGCGGTGGCCGGGGTGGGGCAGAGCACCGACAACAACAAGAAGGCCGTCGGGGAGCTGACCCGGCTGGGCGTCCCGGTGGTCGGCTCCTCCATCACCGCCGACGACCTGGCCAACGGGCAGGGCGGCAAGGACCCCTTCCCCGGACTGGCGCGGGTCTCCCCGACCAACACCGACGAGGCGCGCGCGCTGGCCTCCTTCGCCAAGGTCAGCGCGGGCAAGGCGCTGCTGGTGTACGACAAGCCCGGGGACCCGTACACCCGGACACTGCAGAAGTCGTTCGCCGCGCTGATCAAGGGGTCGCCCTACGAGCCGCAGCCGTTCACCCCGCCCGCCGACCGCAGCCAGGAGGGCACGACCGCCAACACCTTCCGGCAGATCACCCATCTGGTGTGCGACACGTCCAAGGAGACGGACACGATCCTGTTCGCGGGCCGCCACACCCAGCTGCGGCAGTTCATCAACGCGCTGGGCGGCCGTGGCTGCCAGGACCGGAAGTTCACGCTGCTGACCGGGGACGAGGGCTCGTACCTGACCGGCGAGAAGGATCTGGACCGCGGCGCCCTGAAGCACAACCTCTCCGTCCGCTACACCGCCCTCGCGCATCCGGACGCCTGGGCGGGGGATCCCGCGAGGACGGGCGGCTCGGCGGCGGACGCGCAGGTGCTGAAGGCGCTGCTGAAGAGCGCGGAGCGGGAGCCGGTCGGGCCGATCGGCCCGGTCGCGCTGGACGACGGGCAGCTGATCATCGCGTACGACGCCGTCCGGCTGGCCGTGCACGGCATCCGCGAGGCGGTCCCCGAAGGCAGGAAGGTCCCGTCGCTCGAGGACGTGGGTCTGCAGTGGCCACAGGTCAAGGGGTCGCTGCGGGTGAACGGGGCGAGCGGCTGGATCTGTCTGGACGTGCACGGCAACCCGTACGACAAGGCCGTGCCGATCGTGGAGCTCATCCCCGAGGGCGGCTCCCGCTTCGTGCGGACCGCCTGGCCGGAGGGGAAGCCGCCGGCGAGGGAGTGTCTGCCGCCGTCCTAGTCCCTGACGTCGGATGCCCGCCTGCCCCGCCCTCCGGGCGGACGACGGGGATGTGACGGAACGCCTAGGCCGCGCCCTCGACCAACTGGATCAGACGTTCGAATCTGGTCCGCCAGCCCTGCTCCGACTCCCCGTTCCCCCGGAACTCATGGGTGAAGCGCAGGGCGCTCGCCGCCTCCCCGTCCCGCTCCAGATGGAAGCGGAGACGGCCGCCGCCCTCCACCGTGTACTCGGCGACCCGGTCCACGTCCCACGCCGTGATGTGCCCGCTGCCCAGACCCCGCAGGGTGACCGCACCGCCGAGCCGCGGCTCGAGGACATCGACGCCGGTGAACCAGCCCGCGAGCCCCTCAGGGGTGGCCAGCGCGGGCCACACCTCGCCCATGGGCCCCGGAAGCCGCACCAGGAAGTGGAGTATGTGCGTGTTCCCATGGGTCTGGCTGGTGCCCTGTTCGATGGAACCCGTCATGGAACCAGCCTGACCCGGGCGTGCGGCTTCCGCACCCCTTGGGGGCGCTCGCCGGCGCCGGCTACACGCCCGCGTACGAGTGCTTGCCGCTCACGAAGATGTTGACGCCGTAGTAGTTGAACAGCCAGCAGGCGAAGGCGATCATCGCGAGGTACGCGGCCTTGCGGCCCTTCCAGCCGGCCGTGGCGCGGGCGTGCAGGTAGCAGGCGTAGGCGATCCAGGTGATGAAGGACCAGGTCTCCTTGGGGTCCCAGTTCCAGTAGCGGCCCCAGGCGTCGCCCGCCCAGATCGCGCCCGCGATGATCGTGAACGTCCACAGCGGGAAGACGGCCGCGTTGACCCGGTAGGCGAACTTGTCCAGCGAGGCGGAGGCGGGCAGGCGCTCCAGGACGGAGGTCGCGAAGCTGCCGGGCTTGCCGCCGCTTTCCAGCTTGTTCTCGTACGAGTCCTTGAACAGGTAGAGGATCGTCGCGACCGCGCCGACGTAGAACACCGCGCCGCAGAAGATCGCGGTGGAGACGTGGATGTACAGCCAGTACGAGTGCAGGGCCGGAACCAGCTGGTCGCTCGCGGTGTAGAGGACGGTCACCGCGAGGCCGAGGTCGAGCAGGACCGTGGTGATGAGGAACAGGCCCATCCAGCGCACGTTCTTCCCCAGCACCAGCAGCGCGAGGTACACACCGACGGCGACCGTGGAGAACGTGATGTTGAACTCGTACATGTTGCCCCACGGCGCCCGCTCCACGGAGGCCGCCCGGGCGACGACACCGGCCAGCTCCACGAGGAAGGCGAGCACGGTGAGGGACACGGCGATCCGGCCGTAGAGGTCGCCCTGTTCGTCACCGCCGTGGGCACCTGGCCCGTCCGGCACGTCCCGGGCGCCGGCCGAGGACCGGACGACGACCTTGGGCCGCTCGAGGACGGCGGTGCCGCCGGCCGTCCTCACCGTGACGGCGGGCGCGGCGGCCTTCTTCGAGGCGTCGGCGGTGAGCGCGGCGGCCGTACGGCCGACCTTGCTGCGGCTGCCGAGGAGCCACTCCGCGATGTACGCGAAGAAGGCAAGGGTGTAGACGGCCATCGAGGAGTAGATCAGCGTGTTGCTGATGCTCGCGAGATGCTCGTTGGTGGCGGTGGCGAGATCGGTTGCGGCGGCGAGAGTCACTTCTCAGCCCCTTCGGCAGGTACGACTTCGGGGTCGGGGGTTTCTGAAGGGTCGTCGTCGGGGTCCGGAGCCCCCGGCGCCTGGTCGTAGAGGAGTCCGGCGAGGTCGCCCAGTTCCTCGGGCACCTTGGCGGACTCGCTGCGGCCGAGCCCGGCCATCTCGACGACGGTCACGCCGTCGGCGCCGCGGACGGCCCGCACCCAGACGCGGCGGCGCTGGATGAACAGGGACGCGGCCAGACCGAAGATCGCGGCGAGCGCGCCGCCGAGCGCCCAGCCGCCACCGGGCTCCTGGACGATCTCGAAGCCGGCCCACTCCTTGATGTCCTTCTCGAAGGTGACGGAGCCGGCGCCGTTCGGGAGCTGCATGGTCTCGCCGGGCTTCAGGTTCGTCCGCAGCTGCCGCCCCTTGGCGTCCTCGAACGCCTTCATGTGCTTCTTGTCGAGCTGGTACACGCTCTGCGGCAGGCCCGAGTCGACGCCCAGGTCGCCGTAGTAGGGCTCCAGGTTCAGCACCGGGTTCAGCAGCGCGGGGAACGCGGAGGAGATCTCCATGCCCGCTCCGCCGTAGGTCGGCAGGAAGAAGGCCTTGATGCCGAGCTGCTCGCCGAGACCCTTGGCGTTCTTGTAGCCGTCCATCACCTTGATCACGCCCTGCGAGGTGACGTTCCCGTCGAGCGGCAGAAGCGGCACGGCGTCGTGGAAGACCTCGTTGCCCTTGCCGTCGCGGACGGTGATGACGGGCGCGTAGCCGTGACTCACGAGGTAGACCTTGGAGTCGTCGATCTTCAGCGGCTGGTTGACCTTGACGGTGGTCGAGGTCTCCTTGCCGTAGGCGCCCTTGCTGTAGGTGAGCTTCGCCTGGTAGGTGCGCGGGGTGCCGCGGTTCGGGCCCGTGAGCTCGTAGGTGCCCTTGAAGTCCTTCAGGTCGAAGCTGAAGGGCACCAGGTCGTCGGTGGTGAACAGGCTGCCGGACTTGAAGTCGTCGTACTGGATGATCGAGTTGGAGAAGCCGTCGCCCTCGACGACCAGCTTGGTGCCGTCCGACTTGTACAGCTGGCCCGAGGCGAAGGCGACCAGCAGCACGATCAGCGCGATGTGGAAGGCCAGGTTGCCCAGCTCACGCACATAACCCTTCTCGGCGGCGACGGCGTCACCGGCGACATGGGCGCGGAACCGGCGCTTCCTGAGCAGGGCGAGCGCGGCCTCGCGGACCTGCTCGGGGTCGGCCTCGGTGCGCCAGGTGGTGTAGGCGGGCAGCCGGGTCAGCCGCTTGGGCGCGGCCGGCGGACGGCCGCGCAGCTGGCCCACGAACTGCCAGGTGCGCGGGACGATGCAGCCGATGAGCGAGACGAACAGCAGGATGTAGATCGCGGAGAACCACACCGAGCTGTAGACGTGGAAGAGGCCGAGCTTGTCGTAGACGGGCGCCAGCGCCGCGTGGTTCTTGCGGAACTCGGCGACCTTGGTGACGTCCGCGCCGGTCTGCGGGATCAGCGAACCGGGGATCGCGCCGAGCGACAGCAGCAGGAGCAGCAGCAGCGCGACCCGCATGGAGGTCAGCTGCCGCCAGAACCAGCGGGCCCAGCCGACGACGCCCAGCGAGGGGAGGCCGGCCGGCTCCTCCTGGGGCGCGGTGGACAGCTGGGAGCCGGCTGCGCCCAGGTCCTGGTCCTCGGACCCGGCCCCGGAGTTGTCCGTCGTGGTGTTGCTCATCGGGTCAGATCCCCACGTTGAAGCCGTTGGACCAGATCTGCATCTGGTACACGAGACTGTCCCACGCCCCGGTCAGCAGCAGCACACCGGTCACGATCATCATCGTGCCGCCGGCGCGCATCACCCAGACGTAGTGGCGCTTGACCCAGCCGAAGGCGCCGAGGGCCTTGCGGAAGGCGACGGCGGTGAGGACGAAGGGCACGCCGAGGCCGACGCAGTAGGCGACGGTCAGTATGGCGCCGCGGCCGGCGCTCGCCTGCTGCGAGGACAACGCGACGACCGAGGCGAGGGTGGGACCGATGCAGGGGGTCCAGCCGACGCCGAACAGCGCGCCGAGCAGGGGGGCGCCCACCAGGCCCGTGGCGGGGCGCCGGTGGAAGCGGAACTCGCGCTGGGTCAGCCAGGGCATCAGCCCCATGAAGAAGACGCCCAGCAGGATCATGAGCACGCCGAGCACCTTGGACAGCGTGTCCTTGTGCTCCTGCAGGGTCCAGCCGAAGAAGCCGAACAGCGCCCCGCCGGAGACGAACACGGCACTGAAGCCGAGCACGAACAGGGAGGCCCCGGCGACCATACGCCCCCGTTTGGCCTCGCCCAGGTCGGTGCCGGCGACCCCGGTGACGTAGGAGAGGTAGCCGGGGACGAGGGGCAGGACGCACGGCGAGAAGAAGGAGACGAGGCCGCCGATCACGGCGACCGGCAGGGCGACCAGCAGGGCGCCGCTGTAGACGGTCTGGTTCCTGCCCGCCGCTTCCGCGGCGAGCGGCAGAAGCGCGCTCACGTCACTTCTCCGCGAGGACCGGCTTGAGCATCTTGAGCAGGCTCTCCTCGCTGAGCCCCTCCAGGGCCCGCGCGGCGATCTTCCCGTCCCGGTCGATGACGAGCGTGGAGGGGATCAGCTGCGGGTTGAGCGTGCCCTTCTTGAAGCGGAGCATCAGCCTGCCCGTCGGGTCGTACAGGCTCGGGTAGGTGATGCCCAGGTCCTTCTCGAAGGCGAGCGCCGGAGTGGTGCTGGTGTCCCGGGTGTTGATGCCGACGAACTGGACGCCCTTGTCCTGGTACTCCTTGGAGACCTTGGCGAAGTTCGGGCCCTCCGCCCGGCACGGCCCGCACCAGGAGCCCCAGACGTTGACGACGACGACCTTGCCCTTGTAGTCGGCGACGTCGAGGCTCTTGCCGTCCACGGTCTTGCCGGACAGGTCGGGCGCAGCGGCGCGGTGCCCCCTGGCGGCCGTGTCGATGCCGTTGTTGCCGGTGACGAAGTTGGTGTTGCCGCCCCCGCCGGAGGTGCCGCCCGATCCACACGCGGACAGGGTCAGGGCCGCTGCGGCGGCCGTGGCGGCAAGCAGGACGCGGCTACGGGTGCTCATGTGAAAAGTTTCGCATGCCCGTTCTGGGGATCTTGCGCACCCCCCTTGCGGGTGGAAAACCGCTTTTCAGGCGGCATTCGATGCGGCGCCCGCGGAGCCGGAGGGGGTGTCCGACAGGAAGTTCTTCCAGCCGCCGGCCGGCCGCTGCCCGACGTCCAGGGTACGCAGCTTGGCGAGCACCGCCGGCTTCTGGACGTCCAGCCAGTCCACGAACTGCCGGAAGGAGACGAGCCGCACGTCGGCCCCCTTCTCCTTCTCCCGCGCGATGTGCTTGAACGCCTCCTCGACGGCGTCCATGTAGATGCCGCCGTTCCACTGCTCGAAGTGGTTGCCTATGAAGAAGGGTGCCCGATTCGTCTCATAAGCCCGCTGAAATCCAGATATGTACGCCTGTGCGGACTGGGTCCGCCAGCCCGGGTAGTTGGACGGGGGCGCCTTGGTCGAGTTGACCGACTGGTTGGCGAGCATGTTGTAGTCCATGGACAGGACCTCGAAACTGCGGCCGGGGAAGGGTATCTGCTGCAACGGCAGGTCCCAGATCCCCAGCTTCTTCTGCGGCCACGTCTGGCGGCCGCCCGGCGAGGAGGCGTCGTAGCGCCAGCCGAGTTCACGGGCGGTGGGCAGCAGGTTGTTCTGACCGAGCAGACAGGGCGTACGGCCGCCGGCGAGTTCCTTCTCGTAGTCGAACGGCAGCGACGGCAGTTCGGTCCAGCCGGAGTTGGTGCGCCACTCCTTCACGAAGGCCTTGGCCTGCTGGATCTCGCTCTTCCACTGCTGCGGGGTCCAGTTGGCGACCGTGCCGGAGCCGGAGCAGAAGTGCCCGTTGAAGTGGGTGCCGATCTCGTGGCCCTCCAGCCAGGCCCGGCGCACGTTCGTCAGCGTGGCCTTGACGTGGTCGTCGGCGAGGTAGCCGATGTCGGAGGCGCCGCGTGGGTTGTTCGGCGGGTTGTAGAGGCGCTTCTTCGACTCGGGCAGCAGATACAGCCCGGAGAGGAAGAAGGTCATGCTCGCGCCGTGTTCCTTGGCGAGGTCGAGGAAGCGCGGGAAGAGGCCGTTGCCGACCTCGCCCGCGCCGTCCCAGGAGAAGATCACGAACTGCGGCGGGGTCTGCCCGGCCTGCAGCGGCTCGGGCTTGGCGGGCTGGTGGGGCTGCCTGCCGGTGAAGGACGTGGAGCCGTCACCGATGGGCCGGGCGGGGCGCGCGCCGCCCTTGCCGCCGTCGCCGCCCTTCGAGCCGCCGGAACCGGAACCGCGCCCGTCCCCGTCTGAGGCGTTGAGCGTGCCACAGCCGGCGAGACCGGCGGCGGCCGCGGCGCCCGCGCCGAGGCCGAGTATTCCCCTACGGGAGAAGGTGCGCATGAGAACCCCGATTCGTCACATCCTGCTGGCGGTCACCCACTCAGAGGGCGTGACGAACCGGGAGGTTCCGCTACTTCTTCCATATTTTGCAACGAACACAACAAAAGCGCCCTAAGGGACGGCAGTTGTGGTGCTTGCCCCGATCGGGTTCGGCCCCGGTCAGGCTCCGAAGGCCTTGCTCTGTCCCTTCACCGGCTTGGCTCCCGCCAGGAGGTGAGCGGGAACCAGGTCCCGGGCCGGCTCGGTGTAGCCGACGGAGACGATCCGGTCGCCCCGGTAGGTGAAGGACGTCAGCGAGGCGAGCGTGCACTGCCGCCTGCGCGGGTCGTGCCACAGCCGCCGCTTCTCGACGAACGACCGCACGATCCAGATCGGCAGCTGGTGGCTGACGAGCACGGCCTCGTGACCGCGCGCCCGGTCCTTGGCCGCGTTCAGGGCGCCCATCATCCGTACGACCTGCTCGACGTACGGCTCTCCCCAGGACGGTTTGAAGGGGTTGACGAGGTGCTTCCAGTTGGCGGGCTTGCGCAGGGCGCCGTCCCCGACCCCGAAGGTCTTCCCCTGGAAGACGTTCTCGGCCTCGATGAGCCGCTCGTCGGAGTCGAGGTCCAGGCCGTGCGTCTTGGCGATCGGCGTCGCGGTCTCCTGCGCCCGCTCCAGTGGGGAGGCGACCACGTACGTCACGTCCCGGGGGGCGAGGTGCTCGGCGACCCGGTCGGCCATCTGCCGCCCGAGCTCGGAGAGGTGATAGCCGGGCAGCCGCCCGTAGAGCACCCCGTCGGGGTTGGCGACCTCGCCGTGCCGCATCAGGTGGACGACGGTGATGGCGTTGTCGTTGCTCACGCGGTGGCCTCCGCGGCGGCTCGGGCCGCCGCCGGAAGGGCGTCGGCGATCTTCTGGATGGCCCGCTCGTCGTGGGCCGCGGACACGAACCAGGACTCGAAGGACGACGGCGGCAGGTAGACGCCGTCGGAGAGGAGCGAGTGGAAGAAGGCGGTGAAGCGGAAGGACTCCTGCGCCTTGGCGTCCTCGTAGTTCCTCACGGGCCGGTTGGTGAAGAAGACGGAGAACATGTTGGAGGCGGTCTGCAGCTGGTGCGCGACCCCTTCCTTGGTGAGGGCCTCGGTGACGAGGCCCTGGATCTGCGCGGAGACGCCGTCGACGGTCTCGTACGCGGCGTCGTCCAGGAGCCGCAGCTGGGCGAGGCCCGCGGCGGTGGCGACCGGGTTCCCGGAGAGGGTGCCCGCCTGGTAGACGGGCCCGGCGGGCGCGAGGTGGGCCATGACGTCCGCACGGCCGCCGAAGGCCGCGGCCGGGAACCCGCCGCCCATGACCTTGCCGAAGGTCATGAGGTCGGGCCTGACCCCGTCGATGCCGTACCAGCCGGAGCGGCTGGTACGGAACCCGGTCATGACCTCGTCGGAGATGAAGAGAGCCCCGTTGCGCTGGCAGGCGTCCTTGAGCCCCTGGTTGAACCCGGGCGCCGGCGGCACGACGCCCATGTTGCCGGGCGAGGCCTCGGTGATCACACAGGCGATCTCGCCGGGGTGCCGGTGGAAGGCCTCGTTCACGGCCTCCAGGTCGTTGTACGGCAGCACGATCGTGTCGCCGGCCTGCGCGCCGGTGACACCGGGCGTGTCGGGCAGCGCGAACGTGGCCACCCCGGACCCGGCGGCGGCGAGCAGCGAGTCCACGTGCCCGTGGTAGCACCCGGCGAACTTGATCACCTTGGACCGCCGGGTGAATCCCCGGGCGAGCCGGATCGCCGACATGGTGGCCTCGGTGCCGCTGGACACGAGCCGCACCTGCTCGACGGGCTCGACCCGCGCGACGATCTCCTCGGCGAGCGCGACCTCGCCCTCACCGGGCGTACCGAACGAGGTACCGCGCGCGACGGCCTCCTGGACGGCGGCGATGACCTCGGGGTGCGAGTGCCCGAGGATCATGGGCCCCCACGAACAGACCAGATCGACGTACTCACGCCCGTCCGCGTCGGTCAGATAGGGACCGGTGCCGGACACCATGAACCGGGGCGTACCGCCGACGGCACGGAAGGCGCGCACCGGGGAGTTCACGCCCCCGGGCGTGACGGCGGCCGCACGGTCGAACAGCGCCTGCGAGACAGGCGCTTCGTATGAATAGGGGATTTCGCTCATGACGTGCGGCTTCTCCGACTTCTCGGACTCCGGTTGCGTAGTGACCTCCTCAGGGTAGGCCGCCCCGGTCATCACTCCGACAAACACGTGGTCGATCTCGCGTCCGGCGCCGCTTGTCGGTGCCGCGCCATCTGCGAGACTGGGGCCTGATACACACAGCTGATACACACAGCTCATACGGCTCATGGTGATCAGGGACGGCGAAGATCCTGCGGACTGGTGTTTCGACGCACGTTTCGGCGGGCGGCCGTGGGGGAGGTCACTGTCACGATGATCGGGTTGCGCGGCGGGGGCCGCGCGTCCTAGAAAAGCAGTCGGGTGGAGATATGCATCGCGGTGGCGGACTGGGCGAGGGGACCGATGACCTGGGTCCTCGACGTGCCCGGCGGGGAAGGCACCGACGCGAGGCGGAGGAAACGACCGAGGCACGTCAGGCACACGGTGTGCCGAGTGAGTCAGAGCGCGACGATCGACGTATCGACCGTCGGATCGATCGGCTGGGGGCGGGGAACAGGAATGGTGGTCGGGTGGGGGTGACATACAAATACTTCGGCGCGCCGGACGGCGCGACCGCGGCCCGCGTCCCGATCTCGATGCGCCCCGAGGAACTCGGCGGCGACGAGCTCGGCATGAACGGCATGTTCACCAAGATCAAGCCGGAGACGATGGCCGCGATGGTGCTGACCGGCATCGAGGGCGTCCCCCTGCACAAGGTGCCGCCCCTGGAGCTGGTCGTCCTGCACCCCGACTACGCGGTCGTGAAGCTCCCCATGACCGTCGTGGACCCGCTGCGGGGTATCGGCGAGGAGGCGGTGGGCGCCGCGGCCTTCATCTGGTCGACGGTCCCGGACCGCGGCGGCCCGCGCGACGCGTTCAACGTGTACCAGCTGCTGCACGAGTGGCAGGACTTCAGCCATCGGTTGCATGAGGCCGGGCATCAGCCGTACTGCCTGGTGTGGCCGTAGGGCGACGGGCGGCCGAGAGCGGGCGGGGACCTTGGACCCCGCCCTTTTCCGTGTGCCCGCGCGGCGTCATGATCGGGGGGGGCGGGGAGGGGACGCCGCCGACGTGACGGGAAGGAGCCCGCGTGCTGACCGACGAGGAGGCCGCCGCTCTCGGAGCGGTCGACGAGGCGGCCGTCGGCCGGACGCTGCTCGGACTGCTCGCGATTCCCAGTGTGACCGGGAGCGCCGCCGAGTCGGAGCTCCAGCACCATCTGGCCGGGCGGCTTGAGCGGCTGGGGCTGGACGTGGATCTGTGGTCCATGGACCTGCCGGCGCTGCTCGCGGACCCGGACTTCCCCGGCATGGAGGTGCCGCGTGAGGAGGCGTGGGGTCTGGTGGGGCACACGGCGGGCGGGGACGCCGACGGGCCGGCACTCGTGCTGCAGGGGCATGTGGACGTCGTACCGCCCGGGGATCCCGCCGCGTGGGAGGGCGATCCGTTCGTGCCCAGGGTGACCGGGGACGTCGTGCACGGGTGCGGGGCCTGTGACATGAAGGCCGGGCTGGTGGCGCACCTCGCGGCGCTCGCCGCGGTGCGGGCGGCCGGGGTGCGGCTGCGCGGCCGGGTCGCCGTGCACTTCGTGGTCGGCGAGGAGGACGGCGGGATCGGCGCGTTCGGCACGCTGCGGCGCGGGCACCGGGGCGACGCCTGCGTCATCACGGAGCCGACCGCGGGCACCCTCATCACCGCGAACGCGGGCGCCCTGACCTTCCGGATCACCGTCCCCGGCAAGGCGGCGCACGGGAGCTCCCGGGAGGCCGGGGTGAGCGCGATCGACGCGTATCTGCCGCTGCACTCGGCGCTGGCCCGCCTGGAGACGGTCCGTAACGCCGGTCCGTCCCCGCTGATGGCCGAGTATCCGATCCCGTACGCCCTCTCCGTCGGCACCCTGCACTCGGGCGACTGGGCGAGCAGCGTGCCGGACCTGCTGGTCGCCGAGGGGCGGCTGGGCGTCAGGCTCGGTGAGGACCCGGCGGACGCCCGCGCGGAGCTGGAGCGGTGCGTGGCCGATGCCTGCGCCGCCGACCCCTGGCTGCGGGACCGTCCGGCGACGGTGAGCTGGACCGGCGGTCAGTTCGCCAGCGGCGGCCTGCCGGAGGGGCATCCGCTGCGGGACGTGGTGCGCGACGCCTGCACCGACGCGAACGGCTGGGCCGCCCGGCCCCGGGAGCGCGGGGCTCCCTACGGGAGCGACCTGCGGCTGTATGCCGGGGCCGGGATTCCGACGCTTCAGTTCGGGCCGGGGGACATCCGGGTGGCGCACAGTGCCGAGGAGCGGGTGTCCGTGGGTGAGGTGGTGGCCGTGGCCCGGGCGCTTGTGCTCACTGTGCTGCGGACGGTGGGGACGAGGTGACCTCCGCGCGGGGAGCCTGCCTGCGCCGGGTGAAGGACGGCAGCGCGGGCGGGGTCAGGAAGCCCTCGGCCCGCGCGCTCGCCAGCCCGATGCGCGGGATGTCGCTGCTCTTGGCGAAGAGCAGATAGCGCGGCTCCCACACGGGGCGGTACTTGGCGTTGGCGCGGTACAGGGACTCGATCTGCCACCAGCGTGAGAAGAAGGTGAGGATCGAGCGCCACAGGCGCAGGACCGGGCCCGCGCCGAGCCGCGAGCCCCGCTCGAAGACCGAGCGGAACATCGCGAAGTTCAGCGAGACCCGCTGGACGTCCAGCTCCTTCGCCCGCAGGAGGAGTTCCACGACCATGTACTCCATCAGGCCGTTCTCGCCCTCGCGGTCGCGGCGCATCAGGTCGAGGGAGAGGCCGTTGCCGCCCCACGGGACGAAGCTGAGCAGGGCGCGGGGCGCGCCGTCGCCGTCGCGGCACTCCAGCATCACGCAGCGGCCGTCTGAGGGGTCGCCGAGGCGGCCCAGGGCCATGGAGAAGCCGCGTTCGGTGGCGCCGTCGCGCCAGTGGTCGGCGCGCTCGACGAGGTGGGCCATCTCGTCGTCGGGGATGTCCTCGTGGCGGCGGATGCGCACGGTGTACCCGGCACGGCGGACACGGTTGTGCGCCTGCCGTACGACGCGCATCGCGCGCCCCTCCAGGGTGAAGTCGGAGAGGTCCACGATCGCTTCGTCACCCAGTTCCAGGGCGTCCAGGCCGTGCCTGGCGTAGATCGTGCCGGCCTCCTCGCTCGCGCCCATCACGGCGGGCGTCCAGGCGTGCCGACGGGCCTCGGCGAGCCAGGCGTCGATGGCGCCGGGCCAGGCCTCCGGGTCGCCGATCGGGTCGCCGGAGGCGAGGCTGACGCCGCCGACGACGCGGTAGGTGACGGCGGCCTTGCCGGTGGGCGACCAGATGACGGCCTTGTCGCGGCGCAGGGCGAAGTAGCCGAGGGAGTCCCGGGCGCCGTGCCGGTCGAGCAGGCGGCGCAGCCGTTCCTCGTCCTCCGTGCTGAGCAGCCGGCGGCCGCGGGGCGAGCGGAAGCAGGCGTACAGGACGAGGCAGAAGGCCGCGGCGAGCAGGATGTTGACGGTGATGTCGGTCCAGCGGGGCGCGTGCACGGCATCGATGCGGTCGGCGAGCGGGCCGACGCTGATGCCCCGCAGGAAGGTGTAGGCGATCTCGTCGGTGGTGCTCGCGCCGGGGAGCTTGTTGGTGGCGTTCACCAGGAGTGTGCCGAGAGCGCCTGTGACGAGGATGCCGCCCGCGCCGACGGCCAGGGCCAGCTTCGGGTTGGAGGGGTCGCCGACGGCGTTGAACTCGCGGCGCCCGACGATCAGCGCGGCCACGAAGAGGCCGGTGAGTCCCGCGGAGACCCAGTTGAAGGCGTGCTCGCGGTACTCGTGCTGGGTCAGGGCGATTACGTAGAGGAGGAAGAGGGGTCCGGCGAGCAGCAGGTTGGACACCCAGGCGGCGCGCTTGCGGCGCCGCATCACCAGGGCGAGGAACAGCGCGAGCGCGGCCGAGACCAGGCCGGCGGTGGCCAGGTACGGCGTGAAGAACTGGCCCGGGTGGTGGACGTGCCGCCGGTGGAGATCCAGGAGCTGTCCGGTGTTGTGCTCGTAGACCTCCTGCCGGAACGGCAGCGACATGACGGCCACGATGTTGAAAAGGGCCATCAGCCGCAGGTACCAGACCGTGGCGGCGGCGGCCCAGGTCCTGAGCCGGGAGCGGTCGGCTTCGGTGGTGCGCTGCCGGGTGTTGCGCTGGGCGGGAACCTGTGGGGAAATCAGGGTCGGCCGCTGTGCGGGTGCGGGCATGGTGACTGGTCACCTTGGGGGGACGGGGACAGGCCACCGCCGACACTACAGCCTGTAAGGTGCCCCGAGCACGGTCGTACCCGGAGTCACCCGGACCGGTCCGCGCCCCGCCGCTCCGCCGCCAGGTGCCACGCCAGGTTGCCCAGGGCCGCGCCCGCCGTCACGACGGCGGCGATCACACCGCCCGTGGCCAGTCCGTCACTGAAGAGGTGCGGTCGTCTGTCGAGGCTGTGCAGCCCGAAGCCGCACAGCTCGTACACGCCCACGGCAGCGATGACGAGACTCACGACGAGCAGCGCGATGGTGGGTCCGAGGCTCACGGCGGCCTTCCCCGGCTTCCGTGCGTCCCGCGTGTCCGAGCCCTGCATGATTCCCCCGTAGAACCGGCTTGTGGCTGTCAGCAGTTGGGAAACTACATCACGTAGGGTCGGGATAGCCTCAGGCGGTGAAGATCTACATCAGCGCGGACATGGAAGGCATCACCGGACTCGTCGACGCCGACGACGTCCAGCCCGGTGGGCGGGACTACGAGCGCGGCCGTTCGATGATGGCGCAGGACGTGAACGCCGCCGTCCGGGGCGCCGTGGCGGCGGGCGCCACCGAGGTGCTCGTCAACGACGCCCACGGTCCGATGCGCAACCTGCTGCCCGAGGCCCTGCACCCCGCCGCCCGGCTGGTCCGGGGCAGGCCCAAGCAGATGGGCATGCTGGAGGGCCTGACCTCAGGGCACGACGCCGCGATCTGTGTCGGCTACCACTCCCGGGCCGGGGCACCGGGGGTGCTCAGTCACAGCTTCATGGGCCATGAGATCGAGGACATATGGCTGGACGGCAGCCCGGTCGGCGAGATCGGGCTGGCCCAGGCCACGGCGGCGGCCCTCGGCGTCCCGGTGGTCGCCCTCACGGGTGACGACGTGGCCTGCGCGGAGGCGACGGCCTGGGACGACCGGATCGCGACGGTCCCCGTGAAGTACGCCCGCGACCGCTTCGCGGCGGAGCTGCGCCCCGAGGCCGAGGCCCGCCGGGCGGTGGAGGAGGCGGTCGCCGCGGCCCTGTCGGCCGTACCGGAACGGCCCTCCGTCCCCGCGGGCGAGCGCACCCTCACCGTCCGCTGGCAGTCGGCCTCCGTCGCCGCCACCCTCCCCGGCATCCCCGGCGTGACCGCCACCGACAGCCGCACCGTCGAGGCTCGCGGACAACTCCCTTCGCTGTACCGCCAGTTCGGCGTATGGATGCGCGTCGCCGCCTCGCTCACCAACCAGCCGCCGTACTGCTGACCGCCGTCGGCCGAACCGGGCCGCCACACAGTCGGCGGTCCGCTGGTCCACCGGGGAGCCGAACATCTGCTCGGTGTCGCCGTGCTCGACGATGCCGCCCGGGGTTGCCTGCTCGGCGAGGAAGAAGGCGCACCGCTGGGAGACACGGGCGGCCTGCTGCATGTTGTGGGTGACGATCACGACGGTCACCTGGCCGGCCGGCTCGTGGATCGTCTCCTCGACCCGTCGGGTGGACGTGGGGTCGAGCGCGGAGCAGGGCTCGTCCATGAGCAGGACCCGGCGCCGTACCGCCAGGGCGCGGGCGATGCACAGACGCTGCTGCTGGCCGCCGGAGAGCGCGCCGCCCGGCCGGCGGAGCCGGTCCCGCACCTCCTTCCACAGCCCCGCGCGGGTCAGCGACTCCTCGACCAACTCGTCCTTCGTACGGCGGCTCACGCGCGTGCCCGTCAGCCGCAGGCCCGCCACCACGTTGTCGTAGATCGACATCGCGGGGAACGGGTTGGGCTTCTGGAAGACCATGCCGATGCGGTGGCGGGCGTCCGTCAGCCGGCGCTCGGGCCGTAGACGTCCTCGCCCTCGAAGAGCACCTCGCCGCCGAAGGCCGCGCCCGGGATCAGCTCGTGCATGCGGTTCAGGGTGCGCAGGAACGTCGACTTGCCGCAGCCGGAGGGGCCGATCAGGGCCGTGACCCGCCCCGCGGGCATGGTCAGCGAGACACGGCTGAGCACCTGGTGGGTACCGAACCAGGCCGGGACGGCGCGGGCCTCCAGGGTGGCGGGGCCGGCGGCCGGGGCCGCGTGGACGGGGAGTACGGCGGTGTCGGTCACGGCGTCGTTCACGGCGTCGGTCACGGCACTGGCCACGGTGTCGGTCACGGTCGGGTACCTCGGTTCACAGCAGGTTCGGCAGGAGCTCGGTGGTGCGCGTGGCGACCTGGAGGCCGAGCACCGCGACGACGGGGGCGAAGACGATCCAGGTCTGGTGCCGGCCCCAGCGGTGCCAGGCCCGGACGGCGGCGACGGCGGCCAGCAGCAGCGCCTGCAGCCACATGACCAGCGGCCACGGCACACCGGAGGGGCGAGCCAGCGGCTGTTCGGACTCCGGGAGGGTGCCGGAGCGGATGACGGCCAGCGGGGTCTGGAAGGGCGCGGAGACCAGGCCGGCGTCGACGCGCAGGATCCCAGCCTGCACGAAGCGGGGACCGGTGGCCGTGACCAGGACCAGGCGGCCCTTGCCCGCGGCCACCGTGGCGGGCGCCGGGTCACCGGCCCGCCGTACGCCGACGACCCGGTACTTCGCCCTGCCCTGACCGGTGGTCACGGTGAACGTGGCGCCCTCGGCCAGATCGGCCAGCCGCCCGAACGGACCGCCATGGGCCGCCGCCCGGCCCATCAGCACGCTGGTGCCGGCCTGTCCGGGCATCGGGGTGTCCCGGCGGTGGCCGGGTCCGTCGGTCAGCACGGCCGAGTCGGTGCCCTCGAGGACAACCTGGCTCAGGTTCAGTGCGGGGACGTCGATCAGCGCGACCGGGGTGCCGGGCGTGAGCAGCCTGCCCTGCTGGTCATCCTGACGACCGCCTGGGTTCCCGGTACCGGAGGGGCCGAACCGCCCTCAGGCCCCGCCCCGCGTCCCGCCCCGCGTCCCGCCCCGCGTCCAGCCGCCCGTCGTGCCCGCGCCGACCGTGAAGCCGATGACCGACCCGCCGCCCTCCCGCCGGAAGGCGAACGGCGCCCCGCCGTGCGCCATGGCCACCTCGCGGACGATGGACAGGCCGAGGCCGGAGCCGGGAAGGGAACGGGCGTCGGCGGCGCGGTAGAAGCGGTCGAAGATGCGGATCAGGTCGCCGTCGGCGATACCCGGCCCCCGGTCGAGGACCTCGACGCGAACCGAGCCGATGGGGGTCCCCCCTGCTCGAGCGGAGTCGAGAACCTGGGGGCGGGCGGGTCCGGTGATGTTGATCTCGATGGGCTCCTTGCCGCCCCGGTCGAACTTCGCGGCGTTCTCCACGAGGTTGGACATGGCGCGCTGGAGCATGCCCGGCCGCCCGTCCGTGCCGGTGTCGCCGCTCGCCCGCAGCACGATCTCCCGCCCGGTACGGCGCCGGGCGAGCCCCACGACGTCCTCGGCGATGTCGGCGAGGTCCACCCGCTGCGGCGGCTCGCTGTCGGACTGCCCGGCGGCGAGGTCGACCAGCTCGTTGACCAGGTCGGTCAGCTCGCGGGCCTCCTGGGTGAGGTCGGCGACGAGGTCGTCGCGCGTGGCGGGCGGGAGCTCGTCGATACGGCGGAGCAGGGAGATGTTCGTCCGCAGCGAGGTGAGCGGGGTGCGCAGCTCGTGGCCCGCGTCCTGGACCAGCCGGCGCTGGTCCTCCTCCGACTGCGCGAGCCGGCCGAGCATCCGGTCGAAGGCCCGTCCCAGGCGCCCGACCTCGTCGAAGCCGGCGACGGGCACCTCGATGCCCAGCCGACGGGTGCGGGCGACGTCCTCGGCGGCGGAGGTGAGGGCGATCAGGCGCCAAGTGATGCGCCGGGCCAGCCACCAGCCGAAGAGCCCGGCGGCGACCACCACGGACGACATCAGCGCGAGCGTCCGCTGCTGGAGCGCCCGCAGCAGGTCCTCGGTGTCGCTGAACTCCTGGGCGACCTGCACCCCGCCACGACCGTCGCCGAGCGACACGGTAGCGATGCGGAAGAGGTCCTCGCCGACCCGGACGTCCTTGTGCTCGACGGTCTTCCCGGCCGCCCTGTCGGTGGCCGCGGCCCGGTCGCGGGCGGTGACGGGGAGCACCGGGCTTCCGTGGTCGACGATCTCCCCCCGCGCCCCGAGCACCTGGACGTCGGTCCGGGCGGGCCGCACCAGGTCGTGCCCCGGCCGGGAGGAGCTGAAGTCCTCCGGCACCATCTCGTGCTGCCGCACCTCGTCCTGCACGTCCTGCACGACCTGTGTGAACACCGACTGCTGGTCCACGCGCACCAGCCGGGCGGCGGCTCCGTAGGACAGGATGCCGACGAGGATCGTGACTGCGGCGGTGACGGCCGCGAAGGAGACGGCGAAGGTGGTGCGCAGCGACACGAGCTTGGGCCGGCGCCGGGCCAACAGCCGCCGCAGACTGCCCACTCAGTCCTCCCGCAGCACGTAACCCACACCGCGGACCGTGTGGATCAGCTGCGGGGCGCCGGGTTCGTCGAGCTTGCGGCGCAGGTAGCCGACGTAGACGGCGAGGTTCTTGGAGCCGGGCCCGAAGTCGTAGCCCCAGATGCGGTCGTAGATGGTGGAGTGGTCGAGCACGATCCCCGCGTTGCGGACCAGCAGCTCCAGCAGCTCGAACTCGGTGCGGGTCAGCTCCAGCTCCCGCTTGCCGCGCCAGGCCCGGCGCGCCTGGAGGTCCATGCGCAGCCCGGCGGCCTCGATCTGCCGGTCGGAGACCTGCGGGTCGCGGACCGGGTCGACGACACCGGCGCTGCCGTTGCCGGCGCCGACCGGGCTGGTGCGGCGCAGGAGCGCGCGGAGCCGGGCGAAGACCTCCTCGACGTCGAACGGCTTGACGACGTAGTCGTCGGCACCGGCGTCGAGGCCGGCGATGCGGTCCGCCGTCTCCACCAGGGCGGTGAGCATCAGGATCGGCGTGCGGTCGCCCTCGGCGCGCAGCACCCGGCACACCTGGAGCCCGTCGATGCCCGGCATCATCACGTCGAGGACGAGGACGTCCGGCGGGGTGCGGTGGGCCTGTGCCAGCGCCTCCACACCGTCGGCGACCGCCGTCACCTGGTAGCCCTCCAGGCTCAGGGCACGCTCCAGGGCGTGACGGATGGCACGGTCGTCTTCGGCGAGCAGCACAGTCTGGGGCACGCACCCAGTCTGCCAAGGCCCCCGTCGGTTCGGCTGGGGCGAGCGGGTCTACCATCACCCTTTTTACCTGGCTCTCACCGTCACAGACACAACCCGGAACGGGGGTCCGCCGTCCTCCCACCGTGGGCTCAGGCGGCGCCGAGCCTGGCCAGCTGCTCCTCGAACGGCACCACCCCGGCCGGCTCCGGCCGCGTGGCCGAGAGTCCGGCCATCAGACCCGCCAATTCGCCGGCCGACCGCTCGATCCGCTCCGGCAGTCCTTCCGCTCCCCAGTCCTCCGAGGCGGCGTACACCGCGGTCGGGACGACCACGGCCCGCAGGTGGGCGAAGAGGGGGCGCAGCGCGTGCTCCAGCACCAGGGAGTGGCGGGCGGTGCCGCCGGTGGCGGCGATCAGCACCGGTTTGCCGGCTATGGCGTCCTTGTCCAGCACGTCGAAGAACGACTTGAACAGCCCGCTGTACGACGCCGAGAACACCGGCGTGACGACGATCAGCCCGTCCGCCTGTGCGACGGCGTCCAGGGCGGCGGTCAGTTCTCGCCCGGGGAACCCGTTGGTGAAGTTGTGCGCGATCTGGACGGCGAGCTCGCGCAGCTCGACGACCCGGATGTCCACCGGGGCCGTGCGGTCCACGGCGGCCGCCAGCCGGTCGGCGAGCAGCCGCGTGGAGGACGGGACGCTCAGCCCCGCCGAGACCACGACGAGCTTCATGCGTCTGTCACCTCGTTCTTCTCGGCCTCGAGCAGGGAAGCGTGGGTGGGTGCCTCCGGCACGTCCGCGGGGCGGCCCTTGGCGAACTCCTCCCGGAGCACCGGCACGACCTCCTCGCCCAGCATGTCGAGCTGCTCCAGCACGGTCTTCAGCGGCAGTCCCGCGTGGTCCATCAGGAACAGCTGGCGCTGGTAGTCGCCCGCGTACTCGCGGAAGCCCAGCGTCTTCTCGATCACCTGCTGCGGCGAGCCCACCGTCAGCGGGGTCTGGTCGGTGAAGTCCTCCAGCGAGGGCCCGTGCCCGTAGACCGGCGCGTTGTCGAAGTACGGCCGGAACTCGCGCACGGCGTCCTGGGAGTTCTTCCGCATGAACACCTGGCCGCCGAGCCCGACGATCGCCTGCTCGGGCGTGCCGTGCCCGTAGTGGGCGAACCGCTTCCGGTAGAACTCGACCATCCGCTTGGTGTGGTCGGCGGGCCAGAAGATGTTGTTGTGGAAGAAGCCGTCGCCGTAGTAGGCGGCCTGCTCGGCGATCTCCGGGGAGCGGATGGAGCCGTGCCAGACGAACGGCGGCACGTCGTCCATCGGCCGCGGCGTGGAGGTGAAGCCCTGCAGCGGCGTGCGGAACTTGCCCTCCCAGTCGACGACGTCCTCGCGCCACAGCCGGCGCAGCAGGGCGTAGTTCTCGATGGCGAGGTTGATGCCCTCGCGGATGTCCTGGCCGAACCACGGGTACACCGGCCCGGTGTTGCCCCGGCCCATCATCAGGTCGACCCGCCCGTCCGCCAGGTGCTGGAGCATCGCGTAGTCCTCCGCGATCTTCACCGGGTCGTTGGTGGTGATGAGGGTCGTGGACGTGGAGAGGGTCAGCTTCTCCGTCCTCGCGGCTATGTACCCGAGCATCGTGGTCGGCGACGACGGCACGAACGGCGGGTTGTGGTGCTCACCGGTCGCGAAGACGTCCAGGCCGACCTCCTCGGCCTTCAGCGCGATGGCGACCATGGCCTTGATGCGCTCGCGCTCGGTCGGCGTACGGCCCGTGGTGGGGTCCGGGGTGACGTCGCCGACGCTGAAGATCCCGAACTGCATGGTCGCTCAACCTCCAAGTTGTTTATGCTTCAACTATACCCTCCCAACCGTCACCCCCGCCGCCGTATTCCACCCGCTGTCGGTGCCCCGCCCTACCATCGGCGCATGGCCGCCCCACGCCGTGACACCCGAGGCATCGTCGACGCCGCGGAGCTCTTCGCCCACGTGGACTTCCGCCGCCGTGAGCCCGCCGAACCGCTCCGGCCGTACCTGGAGCACTACTGGCTGATCGACTGGGACCTGCCCAGGCCGTACGCCTCGCACGTCGTCCCGCACCCGTCCGTGAACGTCGTCTTCCAGCGGTACGGGGGACAGGAGCCCTTCGCCGAGATCTCCGGCGTCGGCCTCGGCCTCTTCACCCAGAAACTGGAGGGCAGCGGCCGCGTCTGCGGTGTCCAGTTCCGGCCCGGCGGCTTCCGCCCCTTCGCCCCCGGCCACCCGGTCTCCGACTGGACGGGCCGGCGCGTCCGCCTCCCCGACGCCCCCGAGCCCTACCCCGACGCCGACCCCGGCGCGGTCCTCGGCCCCGACGACGAGGACGCCCGCGTCGCCGCGCTCGACGCGTTCCTGCTCTCCCTCGACCCGCGCCCCGACCCCCAGGCCGACCAGGCCATGGCCCTGGTCGACCGCGTCCGCACCGACCGCACCGTCCGCCGCGTCGCCGACCTCGCCCGGTCCGAGGGGGTGTCCGTACGACTGCTGCAACGCCTGTTCGCCGCGTACGTCGGCGTCGGCCCGAAGTGGGTCATCCTGCGCTACCGCATCCACGAGGCCCTGGAGCGCGCCGAGACCGATCGGGCCCTGGACTGGGCCGCCCTCGCCGCCGACCTCGGCTACGCGGACCAGGCTCACCTCGTCCGGGACTTCACGGCGACCGTGGGGGTGCCGCCGACGGCCTACGCCACCAACCCGGCCGTCTCCGGAACAGCCTCCGGTCCCGACGGCTCCGCCTAGGGAACGAGCACCAGCCGCCCCCGCACCCCGCCCTCCGCGAGCCGGGCGTGGGCCCTGGCCGCGTCGTCCAGGGCGTAGGTCCCGGCCACCCGCAGCGTGAGCACACCCTCGTCGACCAGCCGGGCCAGCTCGGCCAGCCGGGCCCCGTCGGGACTCACCTCCACCGCGGCGGTCCGCACACCGCGCACCGGAGCGGGCTGCGCCCCCGGGATGACCCCCACGAAGGCGCCCCCGTCCCGCACCCACTCCAGCGCCCGCTCACCGAGGAGCGCCGTGTCCAGCACGGCGTCGACGCTTCCCGGCTCGACCTCGCCCGTGGTGAAGCGGGCCGCGCCCAGGGACCGTACGAGCTCCTCGTCCGCCTCACGGGCCACCGCGGTCACCGAGATCCCCCGGTGGGCGGCGAGCTGGACCGCGAACCCGCCGACGGCCCCCGCCGCACCCGTCACCAGCAGCGACGCGCCGGGCGCCGGATCCAGCAGGTCCAGGGCCTGTACGGCGGTCAGCGCGTTCAGCGGAAGGGTCGCCGCGTGCACGGCGTCCACCGTCGCCGGCGCCTTGGCCGCCGCGTCCGTGTCCACGACGACGTACTCGGCGTGCGTACCCAGCGGGTTCGCCATGCCGTAGTCCAGGGCCACCACCTCGTCGCCCACGCTCCAGGATCCCCCGGGCTCTCGGCTTCGCTCGAGCAGGGAGGTAGCCCCATCCGCACCCACCGCGTCCACGGTCCCGGCGACGTCCCAGCCGAGCCCGACCTGCTTTCCCGCCCCGCCGAAGGCACCGGCCCGGACCCCCGCGTCCACCGGATTCAGCGCGGCCGCCGCGACCTTGATCCGCATCTGCCGGGCGCCCGGCTCGGGCAGCTCGTTCTCCACGATCTCCACGGCCTCGGGCCCGCCGAACGCCGTCACCACAGCAGCACGCATGACTCACAACTCCCCTTGTCGGGCTGTTCGCTTCGGTATCTCCTCCGCTGCGCACAACCCTAGGAAGAGCTACTATCCATTGGTAAGTAGTTACCTCAGAGTGCGTAGGTCCCCCGGAGGTGAGCCATGGCGACCACGACCGCGGCCCAGCGGCGCGAGCAGGCCCGCGTCGAGTACGACGCGTTCATCCGGAGCTGCCCCACCAACCAGCTCCTCGACCGCATCAGCGACAAGTGGGTCAGCCTCGTGGTCTCGGCCCTGTCCAAGGGCCCCATGCGCTACAGCGACCTCGGCCGCAAGATCGCCGGAGTCAGCCCCAAGATGCTCACCCAGACCCTGCGCACCCTGGAACGCGACGGCATCCTCACCCGCTCGGTCACCCCGTCCGTCCCCGTCCGCGTCGACTACGAGCTCACCCCGCTGGGCAGCAGCCTCGCCACCCTGCTGACGGCCGTGAAGGACTGGGCGGAGACCAACTTCGACGAGGTCCACGCGGCACGCGAGCGCTACGACACCGACAACCAGGACGCTTCCTGAGAGCCAGGGCCAGGACAGGACGCCCCGGGACGGCCCCTACGACCGGTCCTGCCCGGACCGGGCCTCCCGGAGGCGGGCGACCTGCTCGGCGCTGAACTCCACGGTCCGCCTCATGTGCCGCACGATCACGGCGAGCTCGGCGTCGGCGAGGTCGTCGAAGAGCGCCGACCAGTCACCGCCCAGCCGCTCCCACATCCGTCCGAACTCGGCGATCTTCTCCGGCACGGTCGCCACCAGCACCCGCCGCCGGTCGACCGCGTCCCGCTCCCGTACGACGTAGCCCGCCTTCTCCAGCCGGTCCACCAGCCGGGTCGCCGACCCGGTCGTCAGCCCGGTCAGCTCCGCCACCCGGCCCGTCGTCACCGGACCCCGCTCCAGCGTGAGCAGGTTCAGACACTGCAGGTCCGTGGGGTGCAGCCCCAGACTGTCGGCGACGGCCTGGTTGAACAGGGCGTACGACGCCATGTACCGGCGGGAGACCGTGGACAGCTCCGCCAGCAGCCCCGACCGCGCGGTACCGCTCCCGTCAGCGCTCCCGGACATCGCCCATGCTCCCTTTCGTCTGCGCCGTGCAGAGATCGTACGACGCGCAGACCCCGGCTCGACTCAGAAGACGTACGCGTCCCCGGTGTCCAGCACCAGCACACGCGCCTGGTCATTGCTCCGGTTGGCGTCCACCGTGCCGTCGCTCCACGCCGTGTCGATCTCCAGCGTCACCTCCGGCGCGCCGTCCTTCAGCACCACACCCAGGTCGATCGGCTTGCCCAGCCCGTCCGCGGGCAGCGCCCCCGTCCCGCACACCACCACCCGCTCGCCCGTACGGACGCACCCGTCCGGCAGCGACTGCCGGTCCGCGAGCGGCACCGACCAGCGCAGCTGCACGCTCGCCTCGTCCACGGCCGACGGCCCGTGATTGCCCGGAACGAGCCGGACGTCCATCCGGTCACCGGACATGACCGCCGAACCGTGGTACTCCAGGTCGGCCTCCGGCGTACCGCCCGCGCGGGCGGGCCCGGCGACGGCGACCACGACCGCGACCGGTACGGCCGCCCACACAGCAAGCACCTTTGTCCTCAGCATGTACGCATGTATCCCACGTGGAGCCCCGGACACGCGCCGTCCATCAGGTGACGTGTCCGTGCGAAGCTCACCGCATGCCGATCCTCCGCTCCGCCGCCCTGTTCGTCGTCGCCGCGGTCTTCGAGATCGGCGGCGCCTGGCTGATCTGGCAGGGGGTCCGCGAACACCGGGGCTGGCTGTGGATGGCCGGCGGGGTCCTCGCCCTCGGCGCGTACGGATTCGTCGCCACCTTCCAGCCGGACGCCCACTTCGGCCGCGTCCTCGCCGCGTACGGCGGGATCTTCGTCGCCGGCTCGATCCTGTGGGGCGTGGCCGCCGACGGCTACCGCCCCGACCGCTGGGACATCACCGGCGCGCTGATCTGCCTGGCCGGCATGGCCCTGATCATGTGGGCGCCGAGGAACGGCGGCTGACCGCCCACGCCTCGGAACACCCCCGGGCACGAACGCCCCCGTCACCTACCCTGGTCGAAAGCGAACGCACACCCGCCCGAGGAGCAGCCCATGGCCACCGCCGCACCGTCCGCCGCCTCCCGCATCGCCGTAGTCACCGGTGCGAGCAGCGGCATCGGCGCCGCCACGGCCCGCAGGCTCGCCGAGGCCGGCTACCGGGTCGTGCTCACCGCCCGCCGCAAGGACCGCATCGAGGCACTGGCGGAGGAGATCGTCGCGGCGGGCCACTCGGCCACGGCGTACCAGCTGGACGTCACCGACCGCGCGGCGGTGGACGAGTTCGCGACGGCGTTCCGGACCATCGGCGTCCTGGTCAACAACGCGGGCGGCGCACTCGGCGCCGACCCCGTCGCCACCGCCGATCCGGCGGACTGGCGCACGATGTACGAGACCAACGTCATCGGCGCGCTGAACCTCACCCAGGCCCTGCTCCCCAAGCTGGTGGAAAGCGGCGACGGCACGGTGGTCGTGGTGTCCTCCACGGCCGGTCACGGCACGTACGAGGGCGGCGGGGGCTACGTCGCCGCCAAGCACGGAGCCCACGTCCTCGCCGAGACCCTGCGGCTGGAGATCGTCGGGCAGCCGGTCCGGGTCATCGAGATCGCGCCCGGCATGGTCAAGACCGACGAGTTCGCGCTGACCCGCTTCGGCGGCGACGAGGAGAAGGCCGCCAAGGTCTACGCGGGCGTCGCCGACCCGCTCACCGCCGACGACGTGGCCGACACGATCACGTGGGCCGTGACCCGCCCCAGCCACGTCAACGTCGACCTCCTCGTCCTGCGCCCGCGCGCCCAGGCGTCCAACACGAAGGTCCACCGCGAGCTGTGATGAGCGACCCCCAGGGACTGGACGAGTCCGCGGAGAAACGACGCCTGGCCCAGGAGACGAAGAACGAACGCCAAGTCTGGTACTTCCTGGCGTACTTCCTCTTCGGCATCCACGTCGTGGCATTCGTCATGATCTACGCGGTACGACACGGCCACTGAGCGACGGCGGCCAGAATCAACGCCGTGGACAGACACATAACCTTCGACCGCCTGCACAACTTCCGTGACCTGGGCGGCTATCCGACCCCGGACGGCCGTCACCGCATCCGCCCCGGCCTGCTCTACCGGGCCGACTCCCTGGGCAAGCTGGCCGAAGGCACGCAGGACTGGGACCGCTTCCTGTCCCTGGGCATAGGCACGGTGCTGGACCTGCGCCGCCCCGGGGAGGCCGACGCCAGGGGCCGTGTCCCCGTCCACCCCTCCCTCACCTACCACAACCTCAGCATCGAGCACCGCCCCCACGACCAGCCGTCGCAGTCCCCCGACGTCGCCCCGGGTCCCTACCTCTCCGAGCGCTACATGGAGGTGGCCCAGGACGGTACGAAGGAGCTGGCGAGGGCCCTGGAGCTGATCGCGGAGTCGGCAGCCGCCGCCACTCCCCTGGTCTTCCACTGCGCCTCGGGCAAGGACCGCACGGGCCAACTGGCGGCCTTGGTCCTGACGTTGCTGGGCGTGGACGAGCCGACGATCGTCGAGGACTTCACCCTCACGGAACTCGCGACCCCGGCGCTCCTGTCCGACTGGCGGCGCGACGAGGGCGGCACCCCGGCCTGGCCCGCCTTCGGTCGCGCCCCGGCCGAGGCGATGCGCCTGTTCCTGGCGGCCATGAAGGCACGCTACGGCTCGGTCGAGTCCTACGTCACCGACGCGCTGGGCCTGGACGCCAAGGCCCTCTCGGAGTCCCTCCGCGCAAGCCTCCTGGAACCGGCCCCGACGACCTGGCCCCCGCTGACGTACCGCAGGGCGACACCGGCCGACACCGCCCCACTGGTGCGCCTCCGCGACACGGCGGCCCTGTGGCAGCTGGCCCGGGGAATCGACCAGTGGAAGCCGGGAGAGAAGGACGAGGCCCACTTCCGCACCCGGATGCGCGAGGGCGAGGTCTGGCTGGCGTACGCCGACGGCCGCCCGGCGGGCGCCTGGGAACTCTGGTGGGACGACCCCGCGGCCTGGGGTCCCCGCCCACCCGAAGCCGGCTACATCCACCGCCTGATGACCACCCCGCACACTGCCCCGCCCGGCACGGGCCGCCGGATGCTGGCAGAGGCGGAGTCCCGCATCGCGGCAACGGGCCGCCCCTACGCACGCCTCGACTGCCTGTCCTCCAACCCCCGCCTGCGCACCTACTACGAGTCGGCGGGCTACACGGTGGTCGGTGAACAGAAGGCCAAGGACGGGGGGTTGGGCAGCCCCTACGCGGTGACCTTGCTGGAGAAGCGGCTGCGATAAGTCACAGGGGTGCCCTTCTGCCCGAGCCCTTGCTGCAGGTGTCCGGTGTTCCCTCGACGTGACTGACCGACGGCCCCGGCTTCTGCCGGGGGCCGTCCCGCGTCAGCCCTTCACACAGATGAACTGCTTCAGCTTCGCCACGACCTCAACGAGGTCGCGCTGCTGCTCCATCACCTGGTCGATGTTCTTGTAGGCACCCGGAATCTCGTCCAGCACCCCCGAGTCCTTACGGCACTCCACTCCCCGCGTCTGCTCTTCCAGGTCCCGCACCGTGAAGCGCCGCTTCGCCGCGTTCCGGCTCATACGCCTACCCGCACCGTGCGAAGCCGAGTTGAAGGCCTTCTCGTTACCGAGCCCCTTCACGATGTAGGAGCTGGTGCCCATCGAGCCCGGAATGATCCCGAACTCACCGGAGCCGGCGCGGATCGCTCCCTTCCGGGTCACGAGCAGATCCATACCCTCGTAGCGCTCCTCGGCCACGTAGTTGTGGTGGCAGGAGATCTCCGGCTCGAAAGTCGGCCTGGCCTTCTTGAACTCCTTGCGGATCACGTCCTTCAACAGCGCCATCATGATGGCGCGGTTGTACTTGGCGTACTCCTGAGCCCAGTACAGATCGTTCCTGTAGGCCGCCATCTGCGGGGTGTCCGACACGAATACGGCAAGGTCACGGTCCACCAGGCCCTGGTTGTGCGGGAGCTTCTGCGCAACGCCGATGTGGTGCTCGGCCAGTTCCTTGCCGATGTTCCGGGACCCGGAGTGCAGCATGAGCCAGACCGAACCCGACCCATCGAGACACGCCTCGATCATGTGATTTCCACTGCCAAGCGTTCCCATCTGCTTTTCCGCACGCTCATGACGAAATCTGACTGACTCGGCGACCCCGTCGAACCGCCCCCAGAAGTCGTCCCAGCCCCCGGTCCCGAACTCGTGCAGCCGCCCCGGATCGACGGGATCGTCATGCATCCCCCGCCCCACCGGAATCGCCTGCTCGATCTTCGAGCGGAGGCGGGACAGGTCACCGGGGAGGTCGTTCGCGGTCAGCGACGTCTTCACCGCCGACATTCCGCAGCCGATGTCCACGCCCACCGCCGCGGGGCACACGGCTCCCCGCATCGCGATGACCGACCCGACGGTCGCGCCCTTGCCGAAGTGCACGTCCGGCATCACGGCCAGGCCCTTGATCCACGGCAGGGTCGCCACGTTGCGGAGCTGCTGGAGCGCGACATCCTCGACCGTCGCGGGGTCGGCCCACATGCGGATGGGGACCTGTGCGCCCGCCATTTCCACGTACGACATATCTTTCTCATTCCCCCCGGATGCCCGGCAAAAGTCTTGATTACGGCAAAACGCAAAAGCGGGGCCAAGGTCTACGAAATAGGAC
Source organism: Streptomyces sp. NPDC058964 (assembly GCF_042741275.1). Taxonomy (NCBI): domain Bacteria; kingdom Bacillati; phylum Actinomycetota; class Actinomycetes; order Kitasatosporales; family Streptomycetaceae; genus Streptomyces; species Streptomyces sp. NPDC058964. Next base: position 32,693 of record NZ_JBHYKH010000001.1, on the reverse strand, counting down.
AAGGGACCGGCGTCCACAGCAGTGCGTGCGATACACATTGTCTCCAGGGGGCGCCCCGCTGCGGCAAGCGAATAACCAGCGGGGACACTGGAGGACTACCGTCGAGAGGAGCCTGACCGTGCAGCGGAAGGCGTATGTATCCGGCATCGGCGCCCTGCTCGCGGCCCTGCTGGTCGGCTGCACCGGAGGCCCGAGCGACGACAGTCCGACGGACGACGCGAACCCCGGCGACGGGAGCACGGCAACGGCCGCCGCCCAGCCCGGCAAGTACCGCACCCTCCCGGAGGCCTGCGGCGCGGTGAGTCACGACACCCTCGACGCCCTGATGCCCGGCATCCGGCAGATCGCCGACACGGACCAGCGGGACCGGGCGTACCAGGGCGCGGCCACGCTGACGTACGACACCGACCGCAAGGTCGGCTGCCGGTGGAAGGTGGAGTCCGCCAACGCGACCGACCATCTGCTCGTCGACTTCGAGCGGGTCGTGTCGTACGACAACGCCGTCAGCGACGACACCCAGGCCGAGCAGCTCTTCGCGACCAGGCAGACCGCGGCCGACCTGCCGGAGCCCAGCGCGTCCTCGGCCACGGGCACCCCCTCGGCGTCGGCCTCGGGCTCGAGCGATCCGGCCTCGTCCGCGTCCCCGGCCTCATCTGCGCCCTCGTCCCCGTCCTCGCCCTCGTCCCCGGCCTCGTCTGCGCCCTCGGCCTCGTCCTCGTCGGCCGGCGCCGCCGGCTCCACTCCGGCCGACCTCCAGCCCCGCACTCTCGACGATCTCGGGGACGAGGCCTTCCTCGACGACCAGCTGAGCGGCTCCGGTTCGGCGGCCGAACAGCGAACGGTGACTGTGGTGTTCCGCACGTCCAACGTCATCGTGACCATCGAGTACGACGAGCAGCCGACGGCCACCGGCACGGTCCCGGACAGCAAGGAAATGCAGGACAGGGCCCGGAATCTGGCCGCACAGCTGGACGACTCGCTCAACGGTTAGCGCCTTCCGCGACCCTTGTCGCGGCCGTACGCAAAGCCCGTGAACCGGAACCGCACAGCGCACTCACCGCGTACCGTGGCCCCTCGGACCCGATCCGACCGCAGGAACCCCGAGCGTCATGAGTGAAGGAACCATGCAGCGAGCAGCCCAGCGAGACGACCGAGACGACCAGCGTGATCAGCGTGACCGGCGAGCGGGACGACTCCGCCGCGCCCTTGTCTGCGCGGCCGCCGTCCCCGTGGTGTTCGTCGCCGCAGGCTGCTCCTCGGACTCCGGCTCCGACAGCAAGGAGGGCGCCGGTGTCGGGCAGACCACGAGCAGTGATTCCGGCGGCAGCTCGGTGAGCGCCTCGCCGACCGTGCAGGCGGCCGCGTACCGGAAGCTGCCGGAGGCGTGCGCGGTGCTGTCGAAGAAGACTCTGGGCGAACTCGTGCCGAAGGGTGCGAAGTCGGGCAAGGAGGGCCTTTCGGACGACGCCACGTCCCGGGCCAGCTGCTCGTGGAGCAGCCTGGACAGCAACGGCGTGAAGGGCTCCCAGTTCCGCTGGCTCAACGTCTCCCTCCTCCGCTTCGACTCCGACGCCAGCCGCGGTTCCGGTGAGAAGCAGGCGCAGGCGTACTACGGCAAGCAGGCGCAGGGCGCCCAGGCCGTGTCCGGCGCCAAGAACACCAAGTCGGAGCCGGTCGCCGGGACGGGCAACGAGGCGACGGCGGTGCGTTACGACCTGAAGAAGAAGGAAGGCAGCTTCAAGCAGCAGACGGTCGTGGTGCGCGTCGAGAACGTGGTCATCACGCTCGACTACAACGGCGCGGGCCTGGCCGGCGAGAAGACCCCCGACGCCGGTGATCTGACGAAGGCCGCGGAGAAGGCGGCCAAGGAGGTCGTGGCCGCGGTGACGGCGGCGAACGGCCAGGGCACGGGGTCGTCCGGCTCCGGCACGGGATCGGGCAAGGCTTCGGGCACGGCGAAGCCCTCGCCGTCCAGGTCGGCGTCGAAGTCGGCGAGCCCCTCGGCGTCCGCCTCCCCGTCTAAGTCAGCGTCGAAGAAGAGCTGACTGTCACACCTGGCGCACAACTCGCAGCTCAACCCGCTGATTTACCGGAGCCCGGCCCTCCAGTGGGCCGGGCTCCTCGCCTACCGGCGACACGTTTTCCGCACTCATGTGCCACCCTGTTGCGCGCAACAACACGCAAGGGGAGGGGAGTACGGGTGGCCGCGCCACTGAAGCTGACCCGGATGCACCGCGTTCTCATCGGCGTGGTCGTGTCCGGCGCGCTGATCATCGCCGGCATCGGCTTCGCCGGTTCCTACGCGGCGGTCCGCGAGCTGGCGATCAAGAAGGGCTTCGGGAACTTCTCCTATGTCTTCCCGGTCGGCATCGACGCGGGCATCTGCGTCCTGCTCGCCCTGGATCTGCTGCTGACCTGGATCCGCATCCCCTTCCCGCTGCTGCGGCAGACGGCCTGGCTGCTGACCGCGGCCACCATCGCCTTCAACGGCGCCGCGGCCTGGCCGGACCCGCTGGGCGTGGGCATGCACGCGGTGATCCCGGTCCTGTTCGTGGTCGCCGTCGAGGCGGCCCGGCACGCGATCGGCCGGATCGCCGACATCACCGCCGACAAGCACATGGAAGGCGTCCGCCTCACCCGCTGGCTGCTCTCCCCGCTGCCCACCTTCCTGCTGTGGCGCCGCATGAAGCTGTGGGAGCTGCGCTCCTACGACCAGGTCATCAAGCTGGAGCAGGAACGTCTCGTCTACCAGGCCCGCCTGCACGCCCGCTTCGGCCGCGCCTGGCGCAGGAAGGCTCCCGTGGAGTCCCTGATGCCGCTGAGGCTGGCCCGCTACGGCGTCCCGCTGGCGGAGACGGCCCCGGCCGGCCTGGCGGCCGCGGGCATCGAGCCCGCGCGGCGGCCCCCCGGCGCCCCCGGGCCAGAGGGTGGCGGGGCGGGGGGGGGGGGCGCCGCGCAGGGAGCGCTCCCGCAGAACGCGGTGCCCGCCGGCGGCCAGCGCCCCGAGCTGGTCGGCAACAACGCCGGGCAGCCGCAGGTCCCGGACGACCAGAGCCCCTGGTTCCAGGCGCCCCTGCAGGCCGACTATCACGGCGGCTACGACCCGACCTACGACCCGGACCAGTACGCCCAGTGGTTCGCGGAGCAGCAGCTGGCCGAGCAGTACTACGCGGAGCAGGGGCAGGAGCACGAGCCGGAGCCTTACCAGGAGCCCTCTTCGGAGGAGACCGGCAGCTTTCCCATCCCGGTGAGCCCGGGTCGCACGCGCGAGCTGGGCGAGGGCGGCGGCACCACGCCCTTCGAACCGGACGAGGAGGCCTACTACCAGGTCTTCAAGCAGTCGATCAACGGCAGCTACCCGACTCCGCGCGAGTTCGGCGAGAACGTGGACGCGGAGTTCAGCATCGCCCTCGCCGCGGAGGACGCCAAGCGCATGGTCAACCGCTTCACCAACCGCTACAACGCGGAGCTGGAAGAGGACCACATCGCCTGAACGCCGCGCATGAGACACCGCACGTGAGACACCGCGCGTGAGAAAGGGGCCCTCTCTCGAGGGCCCCTTTCCCGTACCGCTTACTCCCCGGGCTACTCCCCGAGCAGCGTCCGGACCCGCTCCTGGCCGACCGCCAGCAGCAGCGTGGGCAGACGCGGGCCGGTGTCACGGCCGACGAGCAGGTGGTAGAGCAGCGCGAAGAACGTCCGCTGCGCGGTCTTGATCTCCGGCGGCAGCTCCTTGGGCGTGGCGTCGGCGGAGAACCCGGCCTGGACCTTGGGCACGCCGTACACGAGGTGGGTCAGCCCGTCCAGGGACCAGTGCTCGGCGAGCCCGTCGAGCAGCAGCCGTACCGACTGCTGGGAGGCCTCGTCGAGGGACTTCAGCAGCTCGACGTCGGGCTCCTCGCGCACGACGGTCCGCTGGTCGGCGGGCACGTGCGTGTTGATCCAGGCCTCGGCCCTGTCGTACCGGGGCCGGGCCTCGTCCAGCGAGCCGATCGGGTTGGCCGGGTCGAGCTCGGAGAGGATGCGCAGGGCCTGGTCCTGGTGGCCGGCGGTGATGTCGGCGACGGAGGCCAGCGTGCGGTACGGCAGCGGGCGCGAGGTCTTCGGCAGCTCGCCGCCCGCCGTGCGCACCGCGCGCGAGTGCGCGGCGACGTCGGCCGGGAGGGCGGAGCCGTCGGCGACCTTGGCCTCCAGCTTGTCCCACTCGTCGTAGAGCCGCTGGATCTCCTGGTCGAAGGCGATCTTGAAGGACTGGTTGGGCCTGCGGCGGGCGTACAGCCAGCGCAGGATCTGCGGCTCCATGATCTTCAGCGCGTCGCCCGGGGTCGGGACCCCACCGCGGGAGGACGACATCTTCGCCATGCCGGAGATGCCGACGAACGCGTACATCGGACCGATCGGCTGCTTGCCGTCGAAGATCCCGACGATCTGGCCGCCGACCTGGAAGCTGGAGCCGGGAGAGGAGTGGTCGACGCCGGAGGGCTCGAACACGACCCCCTCGTAAGCCCACCGCATCGGCCAGTCGACCTTCCAGACCAGCTTGCCGCGGTTGAACTCGCTGAGCCGGACCGTCTCCGCGAAGCCGCACTCGTCGCAGGTGTAGGCGAGCTCGGTGGTCTCGTCGTCGTACGAGGTGACCGTGGTCAGGTCCTTGTCGCAGTTGCCGCAGTAGGGCTTGTACGGGAAGTACCCGGCGGAGCCGGAGCTGCCGTCGTCCTCGCTCGCCGCGCCGGAGCCCTCCTCGGCCTCCAGTTCGGCCTCGTCCACCGGCTTCTGGCCCTGCTTCTTGGCCTTCGGCTTGGTCCGGTACTGGGCGAGGATCGCGTCGATGTCGCCGCGGTGCTTCATGGCGTGCAGGATCTGCTCGCGGTAGACACCGGTGGTGTACTGCTCCGTCTGGCTGATGCCGTCGAACTCCACGCCCATCTCGGCGAGGGACTCGATCATGGCCGCCTTGAAGTGCTCGGCCCAGTTCGGGTACGACGACCCCTTCGGGGCGGGCACGGAGGTCAGCGGCTTGCCGATGTGCTCGGCCCAGGCGTCCTCGTCCACCCCGGCGATGCCCTTGGGCACCTTGCGGTAGCGGTCGTAGTCGTCCCAGGAGATGAGGTGCCGCACCTGGCGGCCGCGCCGCCGGATCTCGTCCGCGACGAGGTGCGGGGTCATGACCTCGCGCAGGTTGCCCAGGTGGATCGGTCCCGAGGGGGACAGCCCGGAGGCGACGACGACCGGTTTGCCCGGGGCCCGACGCTCCGACTCCTCGATGACCTCATCCGCGAAACGGGAGACCCAGTCGGTGGTCTCGGTGCTCTGAGCCACGTTCGGCACGTCCTCTTGATCCAGGAGCTCTTGATGGTCCTTTCCATACTCCCAGACCGACCCTCGACCGGGAAAACCGCTTTACCTCCCATGGGATACTGGCCGGGTCTATCCATCCCCACGAGGAGAACGGCACCCATTCCTATGGCCCCGGTCACGTCCCTCAGCGACGCAGTCCAGCAGCACCTCGCCTCCGCCATCACCGCCGCCCTGCCGGAGGCCACCGCGGACCCGCTGCTGCGACGAAGCGACCGGGCCGACTTCCAGGCCAACGGGATCCTGGCCCTGGCCAAGAAGGCGAAGGCGAACCCGAGAGAGCTGGCCACCCAGGTCGTCTCCCAGGTCGTCGCCGGTGACGTGATCCGGGACATCGAGGTCTCCGGACCCGGCTTCCTCAACATCACGATCAGCGACAAGGCGATCACGGAGAACCTGGCCGCGCGGTACGCGGACACGGAGCGCCTCGGCGTGCCGTTCGCGGAGCACCCCGGCACGACGGTGATCGACTACGCCCAGCCGAACGTGGCGAAGGAGATGCACGTCGGCCATCTGCGCTCCGCCGTGATCGGCGACGCGGTGGTCCAGATCCTGGAGTTCACCGGCGAGAGCGTGGTCCGCCGGCACCACATCGGCGACTGGGGCACCCAGTTCGGCATGCTCATCCAGTACCTGGACGAGCACCCGCACGAGCTGGACCACAAGGCCGCCGAGGTGACCGGTGAGGAGGCGATGTCGAACCTCGACCGCCTCTACAAGGCCGCGCGCAAGCTCTTCGACGCCGACGAGGAGTTCAAGACGCGGGCCCGCCGCCGGGTGGTCGACCTCCAGGCCGGTGAGCCGCAGACCCTCGCCATCTGGCAGAAGTTCGTGGACGAGTCGAAGATCTACTTCTTCTCCGTCTTCGAGAAGCTGGACATGGAGGTCCGCGACCCCGACATCGTCGGTGAGTCCGGCTACAACGACATGCTGGCCGAGACCTGCCGCCTCCTGGAGGAGTCGGGCGTCGCGGTCCGCTCCGAGGGCGCGCTCTGCGTCTTCTTCGAGGACATCAAGGGCCCCGACGGCAAGCCGGTCCCGCTGATCGTGCAGAAGTCGGACGGCGGCTACGGCTACGCGGCGACCGACCTCTCGGCGATCCGGGACCGGGTCTTCAACCTGAAGGCGCACACGATCCTGTACGTCGTCGACGCCCGGCAGGCCCTGCACTTCCGGATGGTCTTCGAGACGGCCCGCCGGGCGGGCTGGCTGAACGACGGCGTGACGGCGCAGCAGCTCGCCTTCGGCACGGTCCTCGGCAAGGACGGCAAGCCGTTCAAGACCCGTGAGGGCGAGACGGTCAAGCTCCAGGACCTCCTCGACGAGGCGGTCGACCGCGCCACGACGGTGGTCCGGGAGAAGGCCGAGAAGGTGGGCCTGTCCGAGCAGGAGATCGAGGAGAACGGCCGGTACGTCGGCATCGGCGCGGTGAAGTACGCCGACCTGTCGACCTCCGCCGTCCGGGACTACAAGTTCGACCTGGACCAGATGGTGTCGCTGAACGGTGACACGTCCGTGTACCTCCAGTACGCGTACGCCCGTATCCAGTCGATCCTCCGCAAGGCAGGCGAGGCCCGCCCCGCCGCCCACCCGGAGCTCGAACTGGCCCCGGCGGAGCGCGCGCTGGGCCTGCACCTGGACCGGTTCGCCGAGACGGTCCTGGAGGTGGCGTCGGCGTACGAGCCGCACAAGCTGGCCGCGTACCTGTACCAGCTGGCCACGTTGCTGACGACGTTCTACGACCAGTGCCAGGTCCTGTCCGCCGACAACGCCCCGGAGGTCGTGGAGAACCGGCTGTTCCTGGTCGACCTGACGGCCCGCACGCTGCACAAGGGCATGGCGCTGCTGGGCATCCGGACGCCCGAGCGGCTCTGAGCCGTCGACGTCCTGCGGCCCGTCCTCTCCCCCGGGAGGACGGGCCGCAGTCGTTCGTGCGCGGATCAGAGGGCGGCGGCGAACCGCTTGAACGCGGCCTGGGTGCCCGATCCGGCGACGCCGTCGATGGCACCGGTGTAGCCGTAGGTCCCCGTCAGGAAGCGCTGCAGCGCCTTGATCGTGTTGGGTCCGACGACCCCGTCGATGGCACCTGTGTAGCCGTCGTACTTCTGGAGGCAGCGCTGGAACGCCTTCCAGCTGTTGGTGCCGAGCTGCCCGTCGACCGTGTCGTTGTAGCCCCACCACATGTTCAGCCAGGTCTGGACCTTGCTTCCCTCCGCCGTGGTCAGCCCCAGGTTGTTCGCGGCGCGCGGCGCGACGGCCCGGGGGCTCACCGCGGCCTTCGAGACCGGCGCGGACGCCGCGAAGCTGGTGCCCGCGGCGGCGACGGTGCCGGCGGCGATGCCCGCGACAGCGGTGAGGCTGACGAGGGTCCTGGCCATGACGTTCGAGCGCATGTGTTCCTCTTTCGGATTCGTGGACCGCACCTGACGCCGTCGGCGATCAGGCGGCGACAACGAGAGTGCGGGGTGGGCGGCAGCGGCCGCCACCATTGCCGCGCAAGTGACGGCATCGCGGGACGACACCCCTTCTGACCTGCGGGGACGCCGCCCCTCGGGACGGTGCGGCGGGACGGCAGGGAAGGGATGTTGTGGCTCGTGTGAACTGCTGTTGCAGAATGTGGGGGGTAACGGACCGCTGACCACGGTCCATGAACGCGAGTGGGGGGTCATGTCGCGTTGGAAAGCGCTGCCCGCGGAACTGGATCCGCGGGTGCGGCAATTGGTGGTGCGCCTGCGCCGGCTGAAGGACCACAGTGGCCTGAGCATGCGGCAGCTGGCGGCGAAGACGGGCTACAGCCCGAAGTCGTGGGAACGGTATCTGGGCGGCGGGTCGCTGCCGCCCTGGGAGGCCGTGGAGGCACTGGCCCGGATCGGCGGTGACGATCCGGTCCGGCTGCTCGCGCTGCACGAAGTGGCCGCGGACGCGTGGGGCAACCGCCGGGCGGGCGCATCCGCACCGGAGGATCCCGCCGCGGCCGAACCGGAGGTCCCGGCGGCGGGACCCGGGAGGGCACGGCTGTCCGGACGTTCGCTGCGTGTCGCGCTCGTGGCGGGGGCGGTGGCCCTGACGCTGGCCGTATCCTCGGCGGTTCTCCTCTTCGTACGGCTCGGCAGCGGGCGGGGCGAAGCGGCGGCGGCGAACCGTCACCCGGCGGTCACCGCTTCGGCGGACCCGTCGCCTCCCGCCTACGTCTGCCGGTACGAGCGCGTCGGCGGACGCTGGTACGCGGGCAACAGCCGCACCCGGAGCGCCACGCTCGGCAGCGGCAACGCCGGTCCGGAGGTGGCCGAGGCACAGTGCCTGCTGCGCAGGGCGGGCATCTCGCCCGGAGGCATCGACGGGCTCTTCGGCCCGCTGACGCGGAGCGCGGTCAAGGACCTGCAGAAGCGTGCCGGCCTGGTCGTGGACGGCGTCATCGGGCCGTACACCTGGAAGGCCCTGCGCGCATGACGCACCCGGCGCCCGCACCGGAGCGCACCCGGCTGGCCTCCGCAATGCGGGAGCTGAGGGCACGCACGGGCCTGAGCCTGGCGGGCCTCGCGGCGAAGACCACGTTCAGCAAGTCGTCCTGGGAGCGCTATCTCAACGGCAAGACCCTGCCGCCGCGTGCGGCGGTGCGGGAGTTGTGCCACCTCGCGGGCGAGCCCGACGCCCGTTGTCTGGCGCTGTGGGAGATCGCGGAGTCGGAGTGGGGCGGCCGCGCGAGGAAGGCGGCCCAGCCGCCGCATGCGTCGCCTGCTCCTTCCGTCCCCGCTCCGAAGGAGGTCACGCCGGCCGGCCACCGGGAAGCGGCGGTCGTGGCGATCCTCGCCTCGGTGTGTGCCGTGATGGCCGGGACCGTCGCGGCGGCCCTGTTCCTCCTCCCTCACCGGAACGACGAACCACGCCCGTCCACACCTCCTACCGCCACCGGTCCGCACTGCCGGGGCAACGCCTGCGAGGGCAAGGACCCGATGCGCATGGTCTGCGCCGCGGCGCCGGACACCCTCGCCGAGCGCCGCACCGCGAGCGGGGCCCGGGTGGAACTGCGCTACAGCAAGGCATGCGGTGCCAGCTGGATACGGATGTGGGGTGCGCGGATCGGCGACCGCGCGGAGATGACGGCGAACGCCCGTGGCCCTGCCCGCGGCACCCGGGTCGACAACCGTGTCGAGGCGGACACCTACGTCCACACCCTCATGACCGCGACCCGCCCCGGGACCGTCGTCCGGGCCTGCTTCCGGCCCGCGGCGGGTGGGAAGCGGCAGTGCTTCGAAGGTCACGTGAACTAGACGACGAACTCGGCCCACACCAGTTTTCCCAACGCCCGCTCCCCCACGCCCCACTTGTCGGCGAACGCCGCCACGAGCAGCAGCCCGCGCCCGCCCTCGTCCGCCTCGTCCGCGATCCTCGGAGTGCCGGGCCCGCTGTCGTGCACCTCCACCCGCAGGACCTCGCCGTCGTACCGGAGCCGCAACAGCAGGCCGCGGCCCGGCGGCACCCCGTGCACCAGCGCGTTGGTCACCAGCTCGCTCACGCACAGCAACACGTCCTCGGCGCGGCCCCAGTCGTCCAGCCCCCAGTACTTCATCGACCATCCTGCGAACCGCCTGGCGGCGGGCACGGAGCGGCGGTCGCGGCCGTAGAACTGGTCGCGCTGGTGGGGAAGTTCGGGTTCGACGTTCACGGAGCAAATGTCGCGCAGAGTGACTAGGGTGGATCACCGGGTGAGCCCGTACAGATTTTTTGTACGGGTTCGTACGGGGTCGCGTATGGGCAGGCGTGGGGAGTTGGACCGGCATGAACTCCAAGAAGCTTCCGCGGAAGAGGAACCTCTCGGCCATGAGGATGCTCGGCGTCCAGGTCGGAACGGCTCGCCGCGCGGCCGGTCTGACGCAGCGGGCGCTCGGGGAACGGCTGATGGTCGACGAGGAGACGATCGCCTCGATCGAGCAGGGGCGACGACCGCTGAAGCGGGACTTCGCCGAGCTCCTCGACGAACTCCTGGAGACCAAGGGCCTGTTGAGCGCGGGCGTGGACAACCTCCCCGAGATCGACCAGTTCCCGCTGTACGCGGAGCAGTACATGGCACACGAGCGGGAGGCCATCGCCCTGTCCTGGTACGACGCGCTGGTCATCCCCGGCCTGCTCCAGACGCGTGAGTACGCGCGTGCGGTGCTGCGCGAGCGCGTACCGGCGTACGACGAGGACGAACTCGCCACCAAGACGGAAGCCCGCGTGGCCCGCCAGGAGATCTTCCAGCGCAAGTGCCCGCCGACGATGAGCTTCGTGGTGTGGGAGCCGGTGCTGCACCTCGGTATCGGAGGCGGGAAGGTGCGGCGCGATCAGTTGCGCCGACTGCGCGAGTGCGCCCAACTGCCAGGGCTTTCCCTGCAGTTCCTGTCCATGCACACGTCCGCACAGGCAGGATTGGACGGCACCTTCACCCTGCTCGAAACGCCCGACCATCAGCTTCTCGCCTACACCGAGGGCCAACGAGGCAGCCAGTGGGTCGCGGACCCCGACGAGGTGTCCGTTCTGGCACGTAAGTATGCGATGCTGCGGTCACAGGCCATGTCCCCTCACGAATCGAAGGGCCTAGTCGACCGCCTGCTAGGAGAGCAATGAGCACCGCACTTGAGTGGTTCAAGTCGAGCTACAGCGGCAGCGAGGGCGGCCAGTGCCTCGAAGTTGCCAACTCCCCCCGTCTCATCCACATCCGTGACTCCAAGAACCCGGAAGACGGCTCGACCCTGACGGTCTCTCCGGCCAGTTGGTCAGCCTTCGTCGCGTCGGTCGAATAGCGCTGTCAGTGCCTGCCCCTAGAGTCACGGGCATGGCGACCCTTCCCAACCCGCTGCCCAAGCTGGCGGCCGACCCGAGCGGGCGCTCGCTCGGGCTTCAGCTTCCCCCCGGGCGTGTGATCGACGAGCTGCTGTGGTGCGCGGACGGCCCCGCGTCGCCCAGCGGCTGGACCGCGCTCGCTCCCGCCCGGCGGACGGCCGGACTCCTTCCGGTGCTCGTGGACGTCGGCGGCGGTCTGGGCGGCCCGGACAACTGGGAGCTGCGGCCCGAGGAGACGTCGTACCCCGGGGACCACGACGCGGAGGAGGTGCTGGCCGAAGCCTGGGACGAGTGGCCCGGACTCGCGCCCGCCGGGACGCCCGAGGCGGACCCGGAGAAGCGGGCCGCCGAGGCGGTCGCGTCCCTGCTCGACTCGGCTCCCAGGGGGGCGGATCACCGGCTGGCCCTCGTCCCGGCCCGCCGCTCCGCCGACATCCCGGCAGCCTTCGGCTGGGCCGGTCCGCTCAACTACGAGAACGACGTGGCCCGGCTCTGTGCCGTACTCCGCTCCTGGGAGGACCGCTTCCGCATACGCGTGGTCGCGCTCTCCTACGCCGCCCTGGTCGTCTCGGTCGCCGCGCCGCCCGCCACACCGGCCGAGGCGGAGGCGGTCGCCGTCGAGCACTTCGCATTCTGCCCGGACGAGACCGGCGACGACCTCCAGGAGTACGCCAAACGCCTGATCGGCGCGCACACCTGGTCCTTCTGGTGGGACTGACACCCGTCGCCCTCAGCCGCCGAGCCCCCTGCCCAGTCGCCGCAGCCCCTCGGTGATCTCGTCCGGGGTCTGCGTCACGAAGCACAGGCGCAGGGTCGAGCGGTCGGGGGTGCCGGCGTAGAAGGGGGCACCCGGCACGTACGCCACGTCCTGTTCCACCACCTTGGGGAGCAGGGCCGTGGTGTCGTACGAGCCGGGGAGCCGGGCCCAGAGGAACATGCCACCCTCGGGGCGGTTCCAGACCGAACCCTCCGGCAAGGCGGCGGGCAGACCCGCGAGCATGGCGTCGCGGCGCTCGCCGTACACGGAGCGCACCTTGTCCACATGGCCGTCCAGCACGTCCAGGTACCCGGCCGCCGCGAGCTGGTTGACCGTCGGTGAGTGCAGGTCCGCCGCCTGCTTGGCCACCGCGCAGGCGCGCCGCAGGTGTTCGGGCGCCCGTAGCCAGCCCAGGCGTATGCCGGGGGCCATGACCTTGGAGAAGGAGCCGAGCAGGACGACCCGGTCCTCGGCGCCGGGGTGCGCGGCGATCCACGGCACCCGCTCGCCCTCGTAGCGCAGTTCGCCGTACGGGTCGTCCTCGACGATCCACAGCCCGTGCCGGGCGGCGACCGAGGCCACGGCGGCGCGGCGGGCGGCCGGCATGGTCCGGCCGGTGGGGTTCTGGAAGGTCGGCACGAGGTAGAGCAGCTTGGGTCGTTCGCGCACCACCAGTTCCGCCAGGGCCGCCGGGTCCACCCCGTCCTCGTCGCCCGGCACGCCCAGCACCCGTGCGCCCGCGAGCCCGAAGACCTGAAGTGCCGCCAGATAGCAGGGGTCCTCGACGAGCACGGTGTCCCCGGGGTCGAGCAGGGCGGTGGCCAGGAGGGACAGCGCCTGCTGCGAACCGGTCGTGATCAGCAGGTCGTCGGCGGCCGTCGGCAGGCCCTGTGCCGTGACGCGCGCGGCCAGCCCGGCCCGCAGCGCCGGTTCGCCCTCCGTCGTGGAGTACTGGAGTGCCTTGTCCGGCGTCCGCTCCAGCACCTCGCGGAACGCGGCCCCGATGCCCTCGCGGTCGAACAGCTCCGGCGCGGGCAGACCGCCCGCGAAGTTGATCACCTCGGGGCGCGCGGTGACCGCGAGGATGTCGCGCACGGGCGAGCCGCCGACCGTACCCGCTCGCGCGGAGAGCGGCGGGACGGGGGCGTGCGGAGCGGGCTCGGCGAGGGACATGGCAACGGCTCCTTCGGCTGCGGGCACCGGATGGCGGACACCAGGTGCCGGACACCATGTGGCGTACTGCCCGCAGCCTAGGAAGATGGGTGCCGCCTACACCGGTAATTCCGCGATCCGGACGCCCGGTTGAGGCCTCGGCGTCCCGGAACGCCGTCCCAGGCCAGGCCGTCTCCGCAGTTCAGTGCCATGGTCCTGGTTCAGGCGTCCCGAATCGCCCGCGAGAGGTGGCAGCGGACGCGGGCGCCGCGCAGGCTTGGGTTCACGCCGATCGCTTCCGACCAGGAGTCCCCCCATGCCCGCACGTCCGGCCCCGGCCCGTCTGCTCGCCGCCGTCGCGCTCGCGCTGGTGGCGGCGCTCTCCCTCACGGCGTGCAGGAACGGGGAGGGCGTACGCGACGAGGGCCCGTCCTCCTCGGTCTCCCGGTCCGAGCCGTCCAGCGGGAACTCGTAGCCGGGCCGGGTGGGAACGCCCGACAGCAGCGGCGGCCCCTAGTCCAGCATCCGGGCCGCCTCGGTGGCCCAGTAGGTGAGGATGTTGCGCGCTCCGGCCCGCTTGATGCCGGTCAGCGTCTCCAGGATGGCCCGGTCCCGGTCGACCCAGCCCTTCTCCGCGGCGGCCTCGATCATCGAGTACTCGCCGGAGATCTGGTAGGCGGCGACCGGCACGTCCACGGCGTCGGCGACGCGGGCCAGGATGTCGAGGTAGGGCCCGGCGGGCTTCACCATCACCATGTCGGCCCCCTCCTCCAGGTCGAGGGCCAGCTCCCGCAGCGACTCGCGCCAGTTGGCGGGGTCCTGCTGGTAGGTCTTGCGGTCGCCCTTGAGCGAAGAGGCGACGGCCTCCCGGAAGGGGCCGTAGAAGGCGGAGGAGTACTTGGCGGTGTAGGCGAGGATGGCGACGTCCTCACGGCCGATCTGGTCCAGGGCGTCGCGGATGACCCCGATCTGCCCGTCCATCATCCCGCTGGGCCCCACGACATGGGCGCCCGCGTCGGCCTGCACCTGGGCCATCTCGGCGTACCGCTCCAGGGTGGCGTCGTTGTCGACACGGCCGTGCTCGTCGAGCACACCGCAGTGCCCGTGGTCGATCGTCTCGTCGAGGCACAGGTCGGACATGACGAGCAGCTCGTCGCCCACCTCGGCCCGCACGTCACGGATCGCCACCTGCAGGATCCCGTCCGGATCGGTCCCGGGAGTGCCGAGGGCGTCCTTCTTCGACTCCTCGGGGACGCCGAAGAGCATGATCCCGGAGATCCCCGCCTCGACCGCCTCCGCGGCAGCCTTCTTCAGGCTGTCCCGCGTGTGCTGCACGACGCCGGGCATGGCGGCGATCGGCACGGGCTCGCTCAGGCCCTCGCGCACGAACGCCGGGAGGATGAAGTCGGCCGGGTGGAGCCGGGTCTCGGCGACCATACGGCGCATGGTGGGGGTGGTGCGCAGCCGCCGGGGACGCGTACCGGGGAAGGATCCGTACTTCGTCATGCGCTCTACGCTACGCCCGGCCGAGGCCCCCTTTTACCGACGCACCGTCGGCCCCGACCCGACCCGCCGGAGACGGCTCCGCACCTCGCACTCCGACCCGCCCGAGCCGACTGCGCGCCTCGCTTCCCAGCCGACCGGGACGGGTGGGCGAGTGGGAAACGGGGGTGGCCGGGGGCGGGGGCCCCCCGGGACCCCCAGGGGGGGGATCCGCCCGCCCCCCCCCCCCCCCCCCCCCCCCCGGCGGGGGCGCCCCGGCCCCCCCGCCCCCGCGCGCGCCCCCCC
>NZ_JBHYKH010000001.1:4144-17808 GCF_042741275.1 Streptomyces sp. NPDC058964 | reverse complement strand
ATGCTCATGGGCACGGCCCCCCGGCCGCGGGGCAGGCGGGTGAATAAATATTCCATGAACAGCCCCCGCGGGCGCGGGCGGGGTGGGGGCGGGGCGGGGGCTGTGGCGCCGGGCCGCCCCCCCCCCCCCCCTACCTCACGTGGTCGTACGCCGCCGTCGCGCCCCCGGCCGCCGCTCGCTCGGGCGGGTCACCGGATCCCCGGCCTCCAGGGCGGCAGCCCTCCGCCGCAGCCCGAAGTCCGCCAGCGCCTCCGCCAGCTTGTGCACCGACGGCTCCGGAGCCATGACGTCGACCCGCAGGCCGTGCTCCTCGGCGGTCTTCGCGGTCGCCGGGCCGATGCAGGCGATCACCGTGATGTTGTGCGGCTTGCCGGCGATGCCCACCAGGTTCCGGACCGTGGACGAGGAGGTGAAGAGCACCGCGTCGAAGCCGCCGCCCTTGATCGCCTCCCGCGTCTCCGCCGGCGGCGGCGAGGCGCGCACGGTGCGGTACGCCGTGACGTCGTCGACCTCCCAGCCCAGCTCGATGAGCCCGGCGACGAGGGTCTCCGTGGCGATGTCGGCCCGGGGCAGGAAGACACGGTCGATCGGGTCGAAGACCGGGTCGTACGGCGGCCAGTCCTCCAGGAGGCCGGCGGCGGACTGCTCACCGGACGGCACCAGGTCGGGCTTCACGCCGAAGGCGATCAGCGCCTTCGCCGTCTGCTCGCCCACCGCCGCGACCTTGATGCCCGCGAAGGCGCGCGCGTCGAGGCCGTACTCCTCGAACTTCTCCCGGACCGCCTTGACGGCGTTGACCGAGGTGAAGGCGATCCACTCGTAGCGGCCGGTCACCAGACCCTTGACCGCCCGCTCCATCTGCTGGGGCGTCCGCGGCGGCTCGACGGCGATCGTCGGCACCTCGTGCGGCACGGCCCCGTAGGACCGCAGCTGGTCGGAGAGCGACGCCGCCTGCTCCTTCGTACGCGGTACGAGGACCTTCCAGCCGAACAGCGGCTTGGACTCGAACCACGACAACTGGTCGCGCTGGGCGGCGGCGGAACGCTCACCGACCACGGCTATCACCGGCCGGCCGCCGTCCGGGGACGGCAGGACCTTCGCCTGCTTCAGGGTCTGCGCGATGGTGCCGAGGGTGGCGGTCCAGGTGCGCTGACGCGTCGTCGTACCGGCGACGGTGACGGTCAGCGGGGTGTCCGGCTTGCGGCCGGCGGCCACCAGCTCGCCCGCGGCGGCGGCCACGGAGTCCAGCGTCGTCGAGACGACGACCGTGCCGTCCGAGGCGCCCACCTCCGTCCAGCACCGGTCCGACGCCGTACGCGCGTCCACAAACCTGACGTCCGCGCCCTGCGCGTCGCGCAGCGGAACACCCGCGTAGGCGGGCACACCGACCGCGGCCGCGATACCGGGAACCACCTCGAAGGGCACCCCGGCGGCGGCGCACGCCAGCATCTCCTCGG
The DNA here is from genome assembly GCF_042741275.1 of Streptomyces sp. NPDC058964. Classification (NCBI taxonomy): domain Bacteria; kingdom Bacillati; phylum Actinomycetota; class Actinomycetes; order Kitasatosporales; family Streptomycetaceae; genus Streptomyces; species Streptomyces sp. NPDC058964. The sequence continues at coordinate 16,351 of NZ_JBHYKH010000001.1, read as the reverse complement.
CGGCGTACGTGTCGAGCCCGGGGTCCCCGGACACCGCACGCACGACCCGCCTGCCGCCCCGCGCGGCCTCCATGACAAGATGTGCCGCATCCCGCAAGGACGGGGTGGCTGCGGTCGTTGACGCGCCGTCAACAACCGCCAGTTGAGGCGTGCCCGCGCCCGGATACGCATCCGACGAAGGATTCGTGTCCGTGCGCACGACGGAGACGCCTGGCCTGGCGTGCGTACGGACGACGTCGAGCACATCGTGCTCGGCGACCAGGACGTCCGCGTTCGCCAGCGCCTCCACGGCGCGCAGAGTCAGCAGTCCCGGATCCCCGGGTCCGGCACCCAGGAAGGTGACGTGCCCGTGCTCAGGACCGGCGGCAGGAAGGGCGGTGGGGCTCACTGTGCTCGCTCCCCCATCAGACCGGCCGCGCCCTGGGCAAGCATCTCGGTGGCGAGTTCGCGACCGAGCGCCATTGCCTGGCCGTGCGTCTCGGGCACGGGACCGGTGGTGGACAGCTGCACCGTGCGGGAACCGTCGGTCGTGCCGACGACGCCGCGCAGGCGCATTTCCTTGACAATCTGCCCGTCGGCCAGCAAGTCGGCCAGCGCGCCCACAGGGGCGCTGCAACCGGCCTCCAGGGCGGCGAGCAGTGACCGCTCGGCGGTCACGGCGGCCCGGGTGAACGGGTCGTCGAGCTCGCCGAGTGCCGCGATCAGGTCCGCGTTGTCCGCGGCACACTCGATCGCCAGTGCCCCCTGGCCGGGGGCGGGCAAAACCGTGTCGACCGACAGGAAGTCGGTCACCTCGTCGATCCGGCCCATGCGGCTCAGCCCGGCCGCGGCCAGCACGACCGCGTCCAGCCCCCCGTCGCGCACGTACCCGATGCGGGTGTCGACGTTGCCCCGGATCGGGACCGTCTCGATGTCCAGCCCGTGGCTGCGCGCGTACGCGTTCAGCTGCGCCATGCGACGCGGCGAGCCGGTGCCTATGCGGGCGCCCTGGGGCAGGTCGGTGAACTTCAGCGCGTCCCGGGCGACGATCACGTCGCGCGGGTCCTCGCGCTCGGGTATGGCGGCCAGCACCAGTTCCGCGGGCTGGCCGGTCGGGAGGTCCTTCAGCGAGTGAACCGCGAAGTCGACCTCCCCGCGCAGCAGCGCGTCACGCAGCGCCGTGACGAACACACCCGTGCCGCCGATCTGCGCGAGGTGCTCACGGGAGGTGTCGCCGTACGTGGTGATCTCGACGAGCTCGACGGGCCGTCCGGTCGCCTGGCTCACGGCGTCCGCCACCTGCCCGGACTGGGCCATGGCGAGCTTGCTCCGCCGTGTCCCCAGTCTCAGTGCCTTGGTACTCATGCTGGCCCTCGGTTCTTGGCCTTGTTCTCGGTGCTGTCCTCGGCGCGGGAGACGGAGGCCACCGTCTCCGGATCGAGGTCGAACAGGGTGCGCAGCGCGTCCGCGTACCCGGCGCCGCCGGGCTCGGCCGCGAGCTGCTTGACCCGGACGGTCGGCGCGTGCAGCAGCTTGTCGACGACGCGGTGCACGGCCTGCCGGATCTCGCCCCGCTGGCGTTCGTCCAGGTCGGGGAGTCTTCCGTCGAGCCGGGCGATCTCGTTCGCGACGACGTCGGCGGCCATGGTGCGCAGGGCGACCACGGTGGGCGTGATGTGCGCGGCCCGCTGCGCCGCGCCGAAGGCCGCGACCTCGTCGGAGACGATGCGCCGGACCTGGTCCACGTCGGCCGCCATGGGAGCGTCCGCCGCCGCCTCGGCCAGCGACTCGATGTCCACCAGCCGCACTCCGGCGAGCCGGTGCACGGCCGCGTCGATGTCCCGGGGCATGGCGAGGTCGAGGAGGAAGAGCGCGGGCGCCGGGCGCGGGATCTCGGCGACCGGTTCGGGCCTGCGGCGCTCGGGGATGCGGCCGACGGTGGCCGCGGCGGCGGCCAGGGCGGCGATCGTCTCGGCCTCGGCCACCGGGTCCGGCACCGTGCTCGTACCGGCCGCGGCGGGGCCGCGCCACCCGGAGGCGTCGGGTGTGCCGTTGTCCACCCAGGCCGCGTGCTGTTCCAGCTCGGCGGCGGCCATTCCGGCCACGGCGGCCTCGCCGAGCACGGAGAAGCCCGCGGTGCCCTGCACGGCCGAGAGGTCGAGCGGACAGCCGTCCTCGGTGCCGCTGGGCGGCAGTGGCGCCTTGCGTCCGTCCGCCTTCGCGGCCGTACGGGAGTTCTCGCCGGTCCTGGTGACGGGCTCGCCGGTGCGGCCCTCGACGGCCGCCGCGACGGCCTCCGCCGTGAGCACCAGACCCGTGGCACCCGTGCAGGAAACGGCGACGTCGGCACGTGTCAGCTCGAACGGCACCGAGTCCATCGGTACCGCGCGGGCCGTCACGTCCGTGTCGGGGTTGTCGGTGAGGATCCGGGCGAGACGCTCGGCGCGGTCGAAGGTGCGGTTGGCGACGACGACCTCGGCGACCCCGGCGCGCGCGAGCGTCGCGGCGGCCAGCGAGGACATCGAGCCGGCGCCGATGACCAGGGCCTTCTTGCCCTTGGCCCAGGTCTGCACATCGGTGCCCGCGGCCAGCTGCTCCAGGCCGAAGGTGACCAGGGACTGCCCGGCGCGGTCGATTCCGGTCTCGGAGTGGGCGCGCTTGCCCACCCGCAGGGACTGCTGGAACAGGTCGTTCATCAGGCGGCCGGCGGAGTGCAGCTCCTGCGCCTTGGCCAGGGAGTCCTTGATCTGGCCGAGGATCTGGCCCTCGCCGACGACCATCGAGTCCAGTCCGCAGGCCACCGAGAAGAAGTGGTGGACGGCCCGGTCCTCGTAGTGCACGTAGAGGTAGGGAGTGAGCTCCTCCAGGCCGACGCCACTGTGGCGGGCGAGCAGCGTGGACAGCTCGGCGACACCGGCGTGGAACTTGTCCACGTCGGCGTAGAGCTCGATGCGGTTGCAGGTGGCGAGCACCGCGGCCTCGGTGGCCGGCTCGGCGGCGACCGTGTCCTGGAGCAGCTTGACCTGGGCGTCCGCGGCAAGCGCGGCCCGTTCCAGGACGCTGACCGGGGCGCTGCGGTGGCTCAGCCCGACGACGAGGAGACTCATGCCGGCATCACGGCGGGCACGTCCCCGTCGGGCCCCTGGTCGGCGGAGTCCTTGCGCTCCGCGGCGGTCGGCGCCCCGCTCTCGGGGGCGGCCTCCTCGCCGGCCTTGCGCTGCTCGTGGAAGGCGAGGATCTGCAGCTCGATGGAGAGGTCGACCTTGCGCACGTCGACGCCGTCCGGCACGGACAGCACGGTCGGCGCGAAGTTCAGGATGGAGGTGACCCCGGCGGCGACCAGACGGTCGCAGACCTGCTGGGCGGCGCCCGCGGGGGTGGCGATCACGCCGATCGACACGCCGTTGTCCTCGATGATCCGCTCGAGGTCGTCGGTGTGCTGGACGGGGATGCCGGCGACGGGCTTGCCCGCCATCGCCGGGTCCGCGTCGATGAGCGCGGCGACCCGGAAGCCACGGGAGGCGAAACCGCCGTAGTTGGCGAGGGCGGCGCCGAGGTTGCCGATGCCGACGATGACGACCGGCCAGTCCTGGGTCAGACCCAGCTCGCGGGAGATCTGGTAGACGAGGTACTCGACGTCGTAGCCGACACCGCGCGTTCCGTAGGAGCCCAGGTAGGAGAAGTCCTTGCGCAGCTTGGCGGAGTTGACCCCCGCCGCCGCGGCCAGTTCCTCGGAGGAGACCGTGGGTACCGAGCGCTCCGACAGTGCGGTCAGCGCGCGGAGGTACAGCGGAAGCCTGGCGACGGTGGCCTCGGGAATCCCTCGGCTACGGGTCGCCGGTCGGTGAGTTCGGCCAGTTGCCACGGTGCTCCTGCGGGTAGAGCGGGGCTGCGGGCGGTCACACGTACCCAGACCGCCCCGTCGACAGCAGGCTATGTCTTTGTGAACGCGTGCACAAAGATGGTGTCCGATTTGCCCGGCCAACGTGACCGGGGTCACGCGCCCCCGGCGCAGTCGCGCGGGACCGGCGCACAGGCGCCGGAGACCCTCTTCCAATGGGGGCAAAACGGCACACACTCCTCAACGAACCCCGCCCCCCAGACCAAGTCGCCGTCGATCCTAAGGGAATCTCCCGGCCACTTTGGACTAGTCGGTCAGTGCTTTGCGGAGCCGCTGTTCGTTCACACGCCAGAAGGTGTGCTGTTCACCGTCGACGAGTACGACCGGAATCTGCTCCCAGTACTGGTCGTGCAGTTGCCGGTCCTGGGTGATGTCCTTCTGCTCCCAGGGCACACCGAGGTCGCCGCACACCTTCTCCACCACGAGTTGTGCGTCATCACACAGATGACAGCCGGGCTTGCGGATCAGGGTGACGAGCCGGTCCTGGGGAGCCGGTGCCTTCCGGCGGAAGATGGGACTCATGTCGGCCATTCTCCCGCTTGTTTAACGGACCGGTCGCGGAGAGTTCACGGCCTTCAAACCTCTCGACTCCGGAACCACCGAACAAACTGGCTATGCTCACGCCATGGCCGCTCTCGGATGGCTCACTCCCCGTAGGCGCTCCGCCACGGCGCGAAGCGTGTTGGCAGGCGAGGCCTCGGCGGAGGCAGCGCGCAAGTCCTCCCAGGACGTCTCCGACGTCCCGGAGGAGGAACCGGAGTTCCCGGTGCTCGGCGACGAGAAGGCCGCCGCGTTCTTCGACCTGGACAACACCGTGATGCAGGGCGCCGCACTGTTCCACTTCGGCCGGGGCCTGTACAAGCGGAAGTTCTTCGAGACCCGCGACCTCGCCAGGTTCGCCTGGCAGCAGGCGTGGTTCAGGCTGGCCGGAGTCGAGGACCCCGAGCACATGCAGGACGCGCGCGACTCCGCGCTGTCGATCGTGAAGGGCCATCGGGTCGCCGAGCTCCAGTCCATCGGCGAGGAGATCTACGACGAGTACATGGCCGAGCGCATCTGGCCGGGCACCCGGGCGCTGGCCCAGGCCCACCTGGACGCCGGCCAGCGGGTATGGCTGGTCACCGCGGCCCCCGTGGAGATCGCCGGGGTGATCGCCCGCCGCCTGGGCCTCACCGGCGCCCTGGGCACGGTCGCCGAGTCCGTCGACGGCGTCTACACGGGCAAGCTGGTCGGCGAGCCGCTGCACGGCCCGGCCAAGGCGGAGGCGGTCCGCGCCCTGGCCTCGGCGGAGGGCCTCGACCTCTCCCGCTGCGCCGCGTACAGCGACTCCCACAACGACATCCCGATGCTCTCCCTCGTCGGCCACCCCTACGCGATCAACCCCGACACCAAGCTGCGCAAGCACGCCCGCGAGAAGGACTGGCGCCTGCGCGACTACCGCACGGGCCGCAAGGCGGCGAAGGTCGGCATCCCGGCGGCCGCGGGCGTCGGCGCGGTGGCCGGCGGCACGGCCGCCGCGATCGCCCTGCACCGCCGCCGTCGGTAGCGACACCGGCGGCCTCGCCGCGGCTCCCCGTGTCGGATTGTGCCATCCGGTGACCAACACGTCCTCGCTCCGTAGGAACCCGAACTTTTCCGATCAACAAGCGGTCACCCTGCGGAACCTGAAGGGACGTCAAACGGTTACGGAAGCGACGTAATCGATGATTTGAGCAACTGGGTGTAGCAGGGCCTGTACGAAGCGTTATTCTCCTGGGACGCAATTCGGCACCCCTCCGTCGCTACGACGGGTGAAAGGTTCCGCACTGCACGTGATGGAAGCTCTGCCTCTGGGAGTCCCGTGTACCCACACGTCGGGGTTGACGCCTCGGGCCTGGCTACGCTGCGCGCAACGGTCGCGACGGTCCAACAACTGTTGCGCGGCTTCGCCCCGACCGCGTACGCCGTCCCCGCCTTCGCCACCGTCGCGCCCGCGGGCCCGTGCTACGCACTGGCCGACGGCGGGGCCGCGGTCGGCAGACGAGGGCGCTCCGCGGGCACCGCGGCCACGGCACGCCGTCCGGCCGCGGACAGCGACAGCGCCCGGATGATGGACCTCGTCGAGCGCGCCCAGGCCGGCGAGGCCGAGGCCTTCGGCCGCCTGTACGACCAGTACAGCGACACCGTGTACCGCTACATCTACTACCGCGTCGGCGGCAAGGCGACCGCCGAGGACCTCACCAGTGAGACGTTCCTGCGCGCCCTGCGCCGCATCGGCACCTTCACCTGGCAGGGCCGCGACTTCGGCGCGTGGCTGGTCACCATCGCCCGCAACCTCGTCGCCGACCACTTCAAGTCGAGCCGCTTCCGCCTCGAGGTGACGACCGGCGAGATGCTCGACGCCAACGAGGTCGAGCGCTCCCCGGAGGACTCCGTCCTGGAGTCCCTCTCCAACGCCGCGCTGCTCGACGCGGTACGACGGCTCAACCCCCAGCAGCAGGAGTGCGTGACGCTCCGCTTCCTGCAGGGCCTCTCGGTCGCCGAGACCGCCCGCGTGATGGGCAAGAACGAGGGCGCCATCAAGACCCTCCAGTACCGGGCCGTGCGCACACTCGCCCGGCTCCTGCCCGACGACGCACGCTGACGGCAGCATTCGCGCGCCCGCGGTGCGGCCACTGTGGGCGACGTTCAACTCACTGTCCGTGAAAGCCGGTTGACTTTCCGATCCACTCATCCGCCGTCCGTAACCCAAGTGCCGCGCCAGTCGTTGTGCGGGATACAGGCTCCCTGTGGTCACGTCCTGGCCGACCCTGATCACTCGATCGTGTGGAAGTGGTCCAGGGCGTGCAACCCTCAGGACCCCCTGGGGAGTCGACCGTCATGACGAGAGGAGGTGCCGCCAGTGATCGCGAACGTATCGGCGCACCGGCGGGCGAACGCCTTCGCCCAGGCCCTGGAGGAGCAGTCCGACCGGGACACGGCGGCCGAGCGGTCGGAGGCTTCGGCAGCGTCGCCACCGGTCCCGACCGCTGCGGAACGGATCGAGCAGGGCGAACTGTTGGCCCTCACCACCGGTCTCGGCGCGCTGCCCAAGCCGCAGCTCGACCCGGAGGTCAAGGTCGTCCAGCGGGCCCAGCTCGTGGCCGCGATGGAGGCCATGCTGCAGGAGGGCACCCTGGGCGGGGCGGCGGATCCTTCGGTGCCCGAGCAGCGTTCCCACCGCGCCAAGGGCGCCCACCGGGCGAGCCCGCTGGGGAAGTTGCGGCCGCGTTCACGGCTGACCAAGGGCCTCGCGGCCGGCGGGCTCAGCGTCGGGGTGGCCGCCGGGGCCTTCGGCGGGGTGGCCGCCGCGAGTTCGGACGCCCTGCCCGGCGACTCGCTCTACGGCCTCAAGCGCGGCATCGAGGACTTCAAGCTCAACTACCTGAGCGACAACGACGACGAGCGCGGCCAGACCTACCTCGACCAGGCCTCCACCCGGCTGAACGAGGCCAGGCGGCTGATGGACCGCGGGCGCGGCGGGCACCTCGACCACGAGTCCATCGGCGAGATCCGCCGCACTCTGTCCGGCATGCAGCACGACGTCGCCGAGGGCCACCGCCTGCTGCACGCGGCGTACGAGCGCGACCCGGAGTCCCTGGGCCCCATCCAGGCACTCTCCAGCTTCTCGCGGTCCCATCGCGAGGCGTGGGGCGCACTCCGCGACAAGCTGCCCGTCCAGCTCGGGGACGTCAGTGACCAGGTCTCGTCGGTGTTCGACGCCATAGACCAAGAGGTCGCCCCGCTGCAGTCCCTGCTCCCGCAGACCCCCGCCCAGGGCGGCGGCGGCAAGCACCGTGGCTCCGGCTCGGCGTCCCCCGGCTCTTCCAGCACCGAGCGGTCGACCGCGCCCTCCACCGGCAGCAGCTCCTCCTCCGGCAAGCACTCCAGCACCGGCAGTCCGAGCGACTCGGCCTCCGACAGCGAGAGCGACGGCCTGATCGGAGGCAGCACCGGCGGCCTGCTCGACCCGCCGAAGAGCAGCGGCAGTGCCTCCCCGTCCACCAGCAAGAGCCCGACCAGCGAACCGGACGTGACACTCCCACCGCTCCTCCCTGGCCTCCTGCCCGGCCTGGGCATCGACGGCAACGACGCCAACTAGCGGGACCAGAACACTGGGGCGCCCCTCTCAGGAGGGGCGCCCCAGTTGTCGTAGGACCGAACCCCCGGAACAGCTCGCCCCACCCGGCCGCCGCGCCCGCGCCTCGGAAGAACACCGAGCGCCGCCGCACCAGCAGCCTGGCCCCTCCCGTCTGCCGGCCCGCGCACTGGCCCGCAGGCTTCGGACGGCCGCACCGGACCCCTCCCGGCGACTCCCGGCCTCCGGCATCCACCGCCCCCGCCGCGCCCCACATCACACGGCGTGCCCCCGCCTCAGAAGAACACCGAGCGCCGCTGCACCAGCAGCTTGTACAGCGTGTGCTGGATCTGTTCCCTGACCTGGTCCGTGAGGTTGAACATCAGCATCGGGTCCTCCGCCGCCTCCGGCGGATAGCCGTCCGTCGGGATCGGCTCGCCGAACTGGATCGTCCACTTCGTCGGCAGAGGAACCGCCCCGAGCGGACCCAGCCACGGGAACGTCGGCGTCAACGGGAAGTAGGGGAAACCCAGCAGGCGCGCGAGGGTCTTCGCGTTGCCGATCATCGGATAGATCTCCTCCGCCCCGACGATCGAGCACGGAATGATCGGCGTGCCCTTGCGCAGCGCCGTGGAGACGAACCCGCCCCGGCCGAACCGCTGGAGCTTGTAGCGCTCGCTGAAGGGCTTCCCGATGCCCTTGAAGCCCTCCGGCATCACTCCGACCAGCTCACCCTGCCCGAGGAGCCGTTCGGCGTCCTCCGTGCACGCCAGGGTGTGCCCCAGCTTGCGCGCCAGCTCGTTGACCACCGGCAGCACGAAGACCAGGTCGGCCGCTAGCAACCGCAGATGCCGGCCCGCCGGATGGTGGTCGTGCACGGCGACCTGCATCATCAGGCCGTCCAGCGGCAGCGTCCCGGAATGGTTGGCGACGATCAGGGCGCCGCCCTCGGCCGGGATGTTCTCGATCCCCTTCACCTCGACCCGGAAGTACTTCTCGTACACCGGGCGCAGCAGGGACATCAGGACCTGGTCGGTGAGCTCCTCGTCGTAGCCGAAGTCGTCGACGTCGTAGTCCCCGGTCAGCCGCCGCCGCAGAAAGGCGAGACCGCTCGCCACGCGCCGCTCCAGACCGCCGTCCTGCGGCTGCTGCGGCTGCTGCGGCTGCTGTTCCTCACGGGTCACAGGAACATCATCCTGCGCGGGCGCCTTGCTGGGCAGAGGCTGGACCTCACGGACCAGGGCGGGCTCGCCGCCCTTGCGCCGGCTCCCCCCACTCCGGCGTCGCGACGGCCGCTGCACGGCGCTCCCACGCGTCCGGTCGTCGTCGAACGGAATGACCTTGGCATCCGCCATCGTTGATGCGCTCCTCAGTTGGCGCTCTGCGTCGGGGGTTGGCCGCTGCCCCTCTGGGACAGCGCGGCGATACGGTCGACGGCCCCCGCGATGTCCTCCGGTGGCAGCAACCCGGGACCCTGGCTGCGGACGAAGTCCGTGAACGTTTCAGCAGTCGTGTACTTCGGCTTGAATCCGAGCGTCTCGCGCATCTGGTCCGTGGCCACGACCCTGCCGTGGGTCAGGAGCCGGATCTGCTCGGGCGAGAAGTCCGTCATGCCCAGCGTACGGACCAGGGAGCCGGCCCAGGTGACCGCCGGCAGCAGCAGCGGCACCGTGGGACGGCCCAGACGTCTCGAGCACTGCGAGAGCAGCAGAACGCCGTCCCCGGCGATATTGAACGTGCCACTGTTGAGCGTGCCCCGCTCCGGCTCGTGCGAGGCGATCCGCAGCACCTCGATCACGTCGTCCTCGTGGACGAACTGCAGCCGGGGGTCGTAGCCGAACACGGTCGGCAGGACGGGCAGCGAGAAGTACGAGGCCAGCGGCGTCTCCGCGGTCGGCCCCAGGATGTTCGCGAACCGCAGCACGCACACGGCGACATCGGGCCGGCGCCGGGCGAACCCGCGCACATACCCCTCGACCTCCACCGCGTCCTTCGCGAAGCCGCCGCTGGGCAGCGACTTGGCCGCGGTGGTCTCGGTGAACACGGCCGGATCCCGTGGCGCGGACCCGTAGACGTTGGTGCTCGACTTCACCACCAGCCGCTTCACGGTCGGGGACTTCTGGCAGGCCCCGAGGAGCTGCATGGTGCCGATGACGTTGGTCTCCTTGACCGTCGCCCGGCTGCCGCTGCCCAGCGCGGTGCCGGTCACGTCCATGTGGACGACCGTGTCGGCGGCCGTCTCGGCGAGCACGCGCGCGATGGTGGGCTGCCGGATGTCGGCCTGGATGAAGTCCGCCCCGCCCAGATGGTGCTCGGGTGGCACCGCGTCCACCGCGACCACCCGGTCCACCTGCGGGTCACGCTGGATCCGTCGCACGAACCGGCCCCCCAGCTGACGGGCCACTCCGGTCACGAGCACGACCTTCCCCAAGATCAGCGCCTTCCTTCCGCCCTCGGCGTTGTGCCGCTCGTACCCTGCCGCGTTCCCCGTGTGCGGCCAACTTAGCGGGTTGGTGTTGCGCTGTGATGACCCCCTGATGCACGAAGTGACGAGATTCGCCCGTCCGCATACGACTCCGATACGGCGCCGCATACGACGACGGCCCCCCACCTGCAGCGGTGGGGGGCCACGCGAACACGTTTTCGCGGCGTCGCCTACTTCTTGTTACGACGCTGAACGCGCGTGCGCTTGAGCAGCTTGCGGTGCTTCTTCTTGGCCATCCGCTTGCGCCGCTTCTTGATAACAGAGCCCACGACTACCCTCGCTCACTTCTCATCACTCGGTGTTTGGGCGCCATGGGCCCATACGACCTACGAGGGGCCAGCCTACCCGCCCGAGCGCTGAGGTCGTAATCGAGGGGTTCGTCAGGCTGTCTCCACCCCCACATAGCTCTCACGGAGGTACTCGTGTACCGCTTGCTCGGGGACGCGGAAGGACCGCCCCACCCGGATCGCGGGCAGATGACCGCTGTGCACCAGCCGGTACACGGTCATCTTCGACACTCGCATCACCGAGGCGACCTCCGCCACGGTAAGGAACTGAACCTCGTTCAGAGGCCTCTCGCCAGCTGCAGCCATGACACACCTGAACCTTCCGCACTCGACGGCCACCGGCTTCCCCTTCCGGTGACTCTTCGTCGTTGCGTGCTCACTCCCCAATGTAGGGGCGGGTGATGCGAGTGGGGAAGAGGTGCACCCATCGGCGGCCTACTGTGACAGACACGCTCGATTGAGTACGTAGCGGGTAAGCGGGCGGTAGTAATCAGACCGCACAGTGTCATCGACCGGAACGACGACGGACACGACCCCCTCCGCCTCCCCCACAAAGAGCGCCGGGTCATCCGTATCCGCGAGCCCCATGGCCTCAAACCCCAGCTGACCTGCTCCGCAGACCCATCCATGATCGCCGATCACCAGCTCGGGCAGCGGTCCGCCGGCCTCCGCGGCCGCGGCCAGCGCGGTACGAATCGGGAGCGGAGAATGCGTGTGTGCGCCGGGCTCACAACCGGGGCGTTCGGGGTCGGACGCCCGTACCAGCGCGACACCTCGTACGTAATCAAGGTTGTGCGTACGTAGACCGAACCGGGTCGTTATGTCGACACAGCGACCCTGCGCGGGGGTGAGGACCTCACATCCCGCCGCCGACAGGGCGTCTGCCAAGTCGGCGTAGAACCCGAGCAGCCGATGCGGGTGCCCGGTGCCGAACAGCACGGGCGCCCCACGCTGGGCGACCTCCGCGAGCCGCTCCGCGAAGGCCTCGAGAGCGGTCAGGGTCAGCTCCGGATCGATCACATCATGCCCCGTCACATGAGAGGGATCGGCCGAAACTCCGCACCTTTCCGCCATCAGCCCGAGCAAATCCCTCACTTCCCAGGCCTGTTGGGGATCGATGCCGATCAGCGCGCGCGGATCGCGAGCCGCGAAGAGCCGATAACTCCGCAGACTCGCCTCCCGGGTCGTCGCCACGGCCCCGGCGAGACGAGCGGCGAGCAGATGCGCGCGAACAGCTCCGGTGCTCAACACGGGTGCGATGGTGACGGACGGCACGCGGGGGCGGGGCGGGAACGGGGGAAGGACCGCACGGTTGGCGTAACGGCTCGCTTCGGGGGGAGGCCGACGCCCGCATCAACCAGCCCGTCCGGCGAGGAGGAGGCCGTCCAGGCCGAAGCGGGGGTGCGCGGGGGGCCGCCCCCCGGGGGGGGCGCGGGGGGGGGCGCCCCCCCGCGCGGGC
>NZ_JBHYKH010000001.1:0-4135 GCF_042741275.1 Streptomyces sp. NPDC058964 | reverse complement strand
CGCGGGGCCGAAGGGGCGGCCGCCCCCGGGACGGGACGGGCAGGGGCGGCGGGGGGCGAGAACCCCAGCCCAACCCCCAGCCCCCCGCCCACCTCCTAGGCCAACAACCCCCGCAACGGGAACACCGCCCGCCGCACGGCCAACACGGCCTGGTCCAAGCGATCGGCCGGGTCGTACCCCGCCTCCCAGTCCGCCCAGGACACAGGCCACCGCCCATCGGTCATCCGCGCCGGCGCCAACTGCCGCGTACGGGCGAAGACCTCCTGCCGCCACCCCTCCGGAATCACCGTCTCGGGCGCGATCTCCCGCCCCGCCGCGATACCCACCAGATGCGTCCACGACCGCGGCACGACCTCCACCACCGCGTATCCGCCACCACCGAGCGCGACCCACTTCCCGTCCGAGTACTCGTGCGCCAGGTCGTGACAGGCCACCTGCACGGCCCGCTGCGCATCGAGCGAGACGGCGAGATGAGCCAACGGATCCTCGAAGTGCGTATCGGCCCCGTGCTGGGTCACCAGCACCTGCGGCCGGAAGTCGGCCAGCAGCTCGGGCACCACCGCGTGGAACGCCCGCACCCACCCCGCGTCCCCGGTCCCCGCCGGCAACGCCACGTTCACGGCGGACCCCTCCGCCGTCGCCGCCCCGGTCTCCTCCGGCCACCCGGTCTGCGGGAACAACGTACGCGGATGCTCGTGCAGCGAGACCGTCAGAACCCGCGGATCCTCCCAGAAGGCGGCCTGCACCCCATCCCCGTGATGCACGTCGACGTCCACATAGGCGACCCGCTCCGCCCCCAGCTCCAGCAGCCGCGCGATCGCCAGCGAGGCGTCGTTGTAGACGCAGAACCCCGACGCAGAACCGGGCATCGCGTGGTGCAGCCCGCCCGAGAAGTTCACCGCGTGCAGCGCGTCCCCGCGCCACACGGCCTCCGCCGCCCCGACCGACTGCCCCGCGATCAGCGCGGACACCTCGTGCATGCCGGCGAACGCGGGATCGTCCATGGTCCCCAGCCCGTACGCCCCGTTCGCCGAGCCCGGATCCGCCGACGCGGCCTTCACCGCCTCGATGTAGTCCTCCCGGTGGACGAGCCGAAGCGTCGACTCCCCCGCGGGCTTCGCCGAGACGACGTCCATGTCCCGGTCGAGCCCGAAGGCCCCCACCAGCTTCCGGGTCAGCACCAGCCGGACCGGGTCCATCGGATGGTCCGGCCCGAAGTCATAGCCCGTTACTGCCTCGTCCCACATCAGCTGTGCGCGGCCGCTCATGCCCGCCACCGTATCGGTCCGGTTGAGCCGCGAACGACCGGGCGTACGCCAACGTCACCAGCACCAACACCATCGGTACGAGCATGGCCCCGCGGTAGCTCCACGCGTCCCCCAGCGCCCCCACCAACGGGGAACCGACCAGGAAACCGACGTAGTTGAAGATGTTGAGCCGCGCGATGGCCACGTCCGACGCACCCGGGAACAGCCGCCCCGCCGCCGCGAAGGTCTGCGGCACCAGGACGCACAACCCCAGCCCCAGGAGGGTGAACCCGAGCATCCCGACCCAGGCGCCCGGCGCCACGGACACCACGGCGAACCCGAGCGCCGCCACCAGCGCCCCCAGCCGTACGACCGCCACCGCCCCGAACCGCCGTACCCCGAAGTCCCCGATGGCCCGCCCCAGCAGCGTTGTCACCATGTACACGTTGTACGGAACCGTCGCCAGCTGCTCCGAGCTCCCCAGCACGTCCTGCAGGTACTTCGCGCTCCAGTTGGAGACGGTCGAGTCCCCGATGTAGGCGAAGGTCATCACCAGGCACAGCGGCAGGAGCAGCTTGAACACGACGCCCCCGCCCGCGGTCTTCCCCTGCCCCTCCTCCGCAGGCGCCGGATCCCCGTCGACGTACCACCGGCTCCCGACGAGGGCCGCCGGCAGCAGCACGGCCACCACCGGCAGGTAGGACACCCACAGCGCCAGATGCCAGTGCGCGCCCACCCAGGCCAGCGAGGCGCCCACGATCCCGCCCAGGCTGTACACGGCGTGGAAACTGAGCATGATGCTGCGCCCGTACGTCCGCTGCAGGCTCACCCCGAGCATGTTCATCGAGGCGTCCAACGCACCGACCGCGAGTCCGAAGGCGGCCAGGGCCGAGCCGAGTCCGGCCAGCTGTCCGCCCGCGCCCACCCCGAGCAGCGCCAGCAGCACCACCGGCTGGGACCAGCGCAGCAGCCGACTGGGCCGTATTCGCCTCACCAGCTGCTCGGTCGTCACGCTGCCGACACCGGCGAGGATCGGCACGGCGGCCAGGAAGACGGGGAGCAACGCGTCGGAGACGCCGTACCGGTCCTGGATGGCCGGGATACGCGTCACGAGCAGTGCGAAGGTGGCGCCCTGAGCGAAGAAACTGAACGCCAACGAGGCCCTGCCGCGCCGCAGCACATCTGTCATGGCGGCGAGCGTAGGGCCCCGGCGTACTCGTGGGTAGATCCAGCCAAAGATGAATTTCCCTCAGCTTTACTTTCGGTGTCACGCACCCCGTGCCGCTGGAGGTCAGGCGGGCAGGGCATTCCCCAGCCCGTAGCTCCCGTTAGGCGGCGACGGCGACCTGGGTGCTCCCGGACTCGGCGCTCGCGGACTCGGCGTCCTTCACCTCGTCGGAGATCATGGCCTCCATCGGCCCGGCACCGAGAGCGCCGCCGACCACGATCCCGATCACCACCGCGACGGCCAGGACGACCCCACCGAGCCAGACCATGGTGTCCACCGGGACCGTGTACGCGCCCACGACCCGCGCCACGCACTCGGCCAGCAGCACCCCGCCCCAGACCAGCGAGAAGGCCCGCTCCCTGCGCCGGAAGTCGGCCGAGCCGGCCGCGGTGCCCGACATCAGCCGCTCCCAGGCGGCCTCCTTGCCCGCGTCGCCCTTCACCAGGAAGGGCTTCAGCCCCGCGGTCATCATCGGCCTGCCGAGCACGACGGAGACCAGGATCCCGATCGCGACGGTACTGCTGACCCCGCTGTCCTTGGCCAGCATCAGCCGCGGGTCACCGGAGACGAAGCTGAGCAGCAGGGAGACCACGTTCACGACGAGGATGAGGCCGGCCAGTGCGTTGGTCTTCCGCTCCTTGAGCGCGCTCCAGCCGGTCCGCAGGGCGGGCACCACGCTGCTCCAGGCGAGCGCCGCGAAGGTGCTCATCCCGAAGCCGTCCTTGAACAGGTAGTACGAACCGAGCGGCACCGCCACGTCCACGATCAGCGGAGCGAAGTTCTTCAGCGTGCTGTGGCCCTGGGAACCCGTGTTCGTCGTCATGCCCCCAGCTTCGCCGCCGGGGCGGGTCGTCCAGTAGAAACGATCGTCCGGAGCTCCGCATGACAAATGTCAGTGCGGGACGCCTACTCGGGTCATACCAGCAGGTCAGCCAACTTGCTCATGTCAGCGAAGAGTTGACCCGCCTGGCTGAGCCTCGACGCGGGCGTCATGGCGGTGAATCCGCAGACGTCCATCCCTGCCGCCACGGCCGCCTGTACGCCCAGTGGACTGTCCTCCACGACCACGCACCGCTCCGGCGCGACTCCCATACGCTCGGCCGCGTACAGGAAGAGGTCGGGCGCCGGCTTGCCTCGTCCCACATCCTGCGAACTGAAGATCCTCGACTCCTCGAACCAGCGGTCCAGTCCGGTCGTCCGGTGCCCCACCCGGATCCGCTCATGACTCCCGGAGGACGCCACGCAGTACGGCACCCCGTCCGCCGTCAGCTTCTCCAGCACGTCGGCGACACCGGCCACGGGCCTCAACTCCCGCTCGAACGCGGCGAACACGCGCGCGTGGAAGACGTCGTCGAAGTCCTCCGGCAACCGCTGCCCCGTGCGCTCCAGGACGAGCTCGTGGATCCGGTGCATGGCGGATCCCATGTAGTCACGAATGGAGTCCTCGTACGAGGTCGGGTGCCCGAGCTCGGTCAGATGGGCGGCCAGCAGTCTGTTGGAGATGGGCTCACTGTCGACGAGCACACCGTCGTTGTCGAAGATGACGAGGTCATAGCGCATGACTTCGAGCCTAAACGTTGCCGAAAACAGAAAACCCCCGCACCGAAAGGTGCGGGGGTTTCCTCAAAATTTGTTCGGCGGCGTCCTACTCTCCCACAGG